>DATLIL010000184.1:0-6346 GCA_035539475.1 Polyangiaceae bacterium | reverse complement strand
CCACGGCGTCGTCATCGTCACTCGCCTCGTTGGGATCGCGCTCGCCGGCGTCCACCTCACCGTCGTGATCCGTGTCCTCGACGCCGTCGCTGACGCCGCCGTCGTCGGTGTCCGCATCGAGCGGGCTCGTGGTCGTCGCCGGGTCGGCGTCGGCGATGCAGGTCGCCGAGGCAGCGTCCGTGGCCGGGTCGTCACAGTCGAAGCCGAGCTCGGTGCCGTCGAACAGGCCGTCATCGTCGCTGTCGGGGTCCAGCACGTTGATCAGGTCGTCGCCGTCGCTGTCGCTGCCTGGGTTTGCTTCCTCGCCGTCGATCGCGCCGTCGTCGTCGCTGTCAGCGTCGTTCGGATCGCTGCCGAGCGTTTCTTCGACGTCGTCGCTCAGGCCGTCGCCGTCACTGTCCGTCACGACCGTATCGTCGGCAGGGTTGTTCGGGTTGGTCTCAGCCGCGTCGATCGCGCCGTCGAGGTTGGTGTCTTCGGAGCCGTCGGAGACGCCGCCATCGTCCGTGTCCGCGTCGAGGGGATCGGTGGTCGTTGCGCCGGCGTCGGCGTCGGCGCTGCAGTTTTCGGCGGCAGGGGCGGTGTCCGCGCCCGCGCAGTCGAAGCCGAGCTCGGTGCCGTCGAACAGGCCGTCGTCGTCGGAGAGTCCGTCGCCGTCCGTGTCCATCTCGCACAGGCCGGGGCCTGCCGCGCAGCCGCAAGTGTTGTCGGGCAGGCAGTTGGGCGCGGCGCTGCCGCCGCAGTCGGCATCCGTCAGGCACTCCACGCAGGCGTTGGGCGACGCGTCCAGGTCACAGACCGGAGCCGTCGACGGGCAGTCGGCGCCTAGCTCACAGCCTTCGACCTCGCTGTCGGTCGGCTGCGGGCCGTCGGTATTGCTGTCGCCGTCGGTCGGGTAGTCCTGCGCTGGCGCGCCCTTGTCGCCGCTGGCGCTGACGATCGCCTGGTTCGAGATCGTTCCCGTCCAGTCGCTGTCGATCGTCACCTGGAACTTGATCGTCGCGGACTCGCCGGGCGCCATTTCGCCGCCGTTGGTTCCATCCGCGCCGGTGCCCAGGCGAACGACGATGGTGCGGGTGGCCGCGTCGTATTCACCCTGATCGTCGCCCGCTGCGTCGGTCTTGGTGCCCGCGTTCGTCCCGCTGCCGATCTGCAGCGTGCCGGGGACGAAGCTCAGCCCGACCGGCAGTGGGTCGGTCATCACCGTGTCGATGGACGTGTCGTTGCCTTCGTTCTGGGTAAAGACCGTGTACTCGAGCGTGTCGCCCGACTTCAGGACTCCACCGTTCAGATCGACGAACGTCTTGTTCGAGTTGGTGAAGTCGGGGCGATAGGTCGAGATCGAAGTGACGAACGCCCCGAGCAAGAAGGTGTCCGAGTCACTGGTCGCGGTGATGGTGGCCGACGTCTGGCCGCCCGTGAGCCGGGCCGTGACGTCCACCACGTCGAAATCCAGGCCGCTCATGCTCGCGGCCTCGCCGCTGAGCTGCGGCAGATCACCGACCACGGTGAAAGGGCTGCCGAGGTAGCTCCTCGAGCTGTTGAAGAAGTTGTCGACGGGGTTCACGTCGTCGAACAGCGCCGTACCGCCGAAGAGCAGCGCGTCGCCGCCGAGCGAGTTCTCGCCCTCGTACGTGAGCACGCCGAGCTTTCCGTCGAAGCCAAAGGCCGGCACCAAGAAGTCGCTGATGGTGACCGTGGCGTCGTTGTCCGTGTTGACGCGCTCGAGGCCGTCGAACAGCGCCAGGTTGCGCGGCGGCTCACTGTCGAGCTGGTACATCACGACCACGACCCAGCCGAGCACCGGGTCGTTGTTGTTGAAGTCGTTGAAGTCGAGCGACAGGAGCCCACTCAGGCGGTAGGCGCCCGTGCCTGCGTTCTGAACGAGCGTGGTGATGTCGGCGGTGGACTGGTACCAGCTGTTCGCGCCGTTATCGAACTCGAAGCCGTCGTCGCTATCGATCGCGGTGTCGACGCCCCCGGGAGGCAGCAACGTCACCTGCGTGTCCGGCACCACGTCGTCGTCGGCGTAACCGGCCCAGTAGAGCCGCGCGTACGTCACCGTGGCGCCGGGCGGCAGGTTGAGCACCGCCGTGGTGCGCGAGGTCGCGGGCGTGATCGTGCCGCTGGCTTCCGCTTCGCCGTTTCCGGGCGAGTCCGAACGCCAGAACTCGTCCGGCGACGAGTCGGCCTCGTTGCTACCGTTGCAGGCGAACGTACCGACCACGGGCGCTACGCTGGTGCCGTCGCACTCGTAGCCCGCGGAGTTGCCGAACATCACGAAGTCGCCGCGCTGGTCGAACTGCACACGCGGCGCACTGGCGAACTGCGCCTTGGCGCTCGGCGCCAGCGCGCTTGCCGTCAGCGCCACCAAGCTGGTCAAGAAACGTCGTTGCATGAGGCTCACTCCTTCACCGTCGTGCTGTCGCTGTCGGGCGCGACGGGCTTACCGTCGATCTCACGGATGTGGAACTCGACGCGGCGGTTGTTCTGTCGTCCTTCGTCGGTGTCGTTGCTGTCGATCGGGCGCTCTTCGCCGAAGCCGAGCGCGACCAGGCGCTCGCGGGCGATGCCATTCTTGACCAGCCAGTTGACCACGGACTGTGCGCGGCGCTGGCTCAGGTTCTTGTTGTAGCGGTCGTTGCCCTTGGAGTCCGTGTGACCTTCGATGTGGAGCTTGGTGAACTCCGGGTGCTGGGACACGATCTCCAGCACGGCCTGCAGGATCGGCGTGCTCTCCTTGCTGAGCTCGGCGCTGTTGTACTTGAACTCCACGCGCTCGATGATGCGGATCTGCCCCTTTTCGATGCGGGCCACCGGGCAGCCGTGCTTCTTCGGATCCGCGTTCGCGGGCCCGGCTGCGTTCGGGCAGGCGTCCTCGGGATCGATGATGGTGTCGCCGTCCGAATCCTTGGGCTTGGGGCAGCCGTTCTTGCTCGGATCGTCGCTCTTCTCACCCGGCTCGTCGGGGCAGGCGTCGTCGCGATCGAGCACGCCGTCACCGTCGCGATCGGGCGGCGGGCAGCCGTTGGTCTTGGGATCGTCCGTGCGCTCGCCCGGCGTCTTGACGCAGGCGTCGTCGGGATCGAGCACGCCGTCACCGTCCGCATCGCCCGGCGCCGGGGGGCAACCGTTGGTCTTGGGGTCGTCGGTAGCCTCACCCGGCACGTCCACGCAGGCATCGTCCGGATCGAGCACGCCGTCCTTGTCGCGATCGCGCGGCGCAGCAGGCTTGGCGGGCTTCTCGACGGATGCGACCCAATCGAGCGAGAGCAGGCCACGGAGCTCCGGTGCGCCCAGGCCGCGCGTCAGCCCCGGACCCACGCCGGCACCGATACGGACCTCCTCGCCGGCGAAGTAGTGGGCACCGAACAGGACCTCGAACGGCGTCGTGGCGCGATCGAATACCGCGTCCCCCTCCTCCACCACCGTGGAGAGGTAGGCTTCCGGCCCGATCAGCAGCTTGTCGTCGAACACGCGCGCGCCGACCGCTGCTCCGGCGAAGACCTCGCTCCCGGTCGGGTTGCCCGCGAACGACTGGCTCTGCCCGCGGTAGTAGAAGCCCGCGTTCACGGCGTACACGAACTGGCCCGCGTCGCCGCCCACCATCAAGCGTGGCGCCAGGCGAACCTCGCCGTCGCCGGTGAAGGCGTCTTGTGAGCCCGTCGGAAAGTAGGCGCGCAAGCCTGCTGCCAGCGAGAACGGCGACCGGTATTTCCCGACCAGACGAACGTCGGCGGCGGCGCGCAGATCGCCCGCCGCGGCGTCGCTGCTCGGGTCGAACGTCGTCCCGGCCAGCGTGCCCGCGTTGGTGTCCTGATAAACGGAGAGCGGCAGGCTCACACCGAGCCGCAGTCGCTCGAAGAACGTCACGCTGCCGCCGAGGTGCACGAACAGCTGGTCCTCGATCAGCGCCACGGCCTCGTCGCCGTCCGTGGTGTACATCACGAGCGGCTTGTGCGCCCAGTCAGCGGTCAGGCCGAGCGCCAGCCGTCCGTTGCCCGCAATGTTGAGGGAATCCTGCGAGAACCAATCGCTGCCGCGCTCGGCAGGCTCGAAGCGATTGACGGCGAAGCCCTGGTCTTGGGCACTAGCCTGCGGACAGACGAGCATTGCACCCAGGCAGAGCGCCCAGGCTCGAATAAGGAAGCTACGGAACATTCGCGGTGCACCATAGGCGAAGGCAAGCCGGCCGGGCGAGCAGCTTCGATCGGGCGCCGCACTTTATTTTCGATCACAACGTGTGCTGGAGCCAGCTCTGGAAGGGCTTGAGGAAGGTATGCTTCCAGCTCAGGCCGAAATACGGATCCGCTTCGCCCAGCTCGGGATGGTGCTCGATCGTGACGCCAGCGGCGTTTTCGAAGAGCGCGGCCGTGTCGAACATGGCCTGGCCGAAGCCGGTACCTTCGACGAAGACGAGGACTTCGCCTTCGAACTGGCCGACGTCGTAGTAATGGGAGTCGTCCCGACCCGCCAGGCCACACGCCAGATCGCGCAGCGCGGCGAGTGAGCCGTAGCTGTCGAACAACGGTCCGACGAGCTGCAAGCGTCGTTCGTCGGTGTACACGAAGCGCTGCGCCGAGAAGTCGACCAGGTTGCGGATGAAGCCAGCGGTCGGCGCCAGGGCGCCCGCAGGAGGCGGAGCTCCGAAAACGAAGAACATGGCTTGCTGGTTGTTCGTGCCCGGCGGGAAGAACGGAAACGGCGATGGCGCTGCGGGGGCGGCTTGCGCCAGAAGCAGCACCTGTCCCAGCACGGCCGGGGTTGGATCGAACAGGGCGCCACCAGCGATAGCGCCTTCGAGGTTCGTGCAGATCGAATCGTTGTGAGCGCTGATCGTGGGGTCCTCCGTGAAGAAGGTCCCTTCGTACAGGAACACGCCGGCGAACTCGTCCGGCGCGCGATTCACCGTGGCCAGCGCAGCGTTGGAGCCGGCGGAGAACCCGCCCACCACGGGCTTCTGATCGGGGTTGAACGACTGCAACAGTGAGAGCGCGAACAGGGCGTCGTCCGAGTAGGCGTCGAAGTTCCAGCCGGCCATCGCGCTGCAATCCACCGTGGACTCGCACGAACCCGGAGGCAAACCGGTGCGGCGCTGATCGACCAGCCACACGTCGAAGCCGGCGCGCGCCAGCTCTCCGGCGGCAGACTTGGCGTAGCCGCCCGCCTCGCTGATCTCGTAGAACGCGCCGGGCAACGCGAACGGGCTCAAGAGCAAGACCGGCCCCGCCGTCGCGCCGGACTGGCGGGCGACGTGAACGATGGAGAAGCGATTGAGCTCGTCCTGATCGGCCTCGACGCGATACTCGACGCGTTCGAGGGACGGATGAGGATGGCTTACGGTAGCGGACAGGACGTCGTAGGAGGCACCAACAGCGAGCAGGGCAATGGGTAGGAACATAACCAACCATCGTAACGAACTCCTGCGCGGCACTGAATGCCCGGCAAGAGCACTGCCTCAAATCAGTGCCACCTTCGAGAAGCGTGTAACCCTTCGACGCACAACGTGGTGACGTCATTCTTTTCATGTGAGCGCGGCGATTCGACTCCAATCCGCGAGGATGATGAAAAGTCTGTCACTCTTCGAATTCCGCATCGCTCCCTCCACCCACTGCTGCCCTGGCGACACTCGTTGGCTATCCTTCCCTTCCCGCCTGACGGATACGACGAGGTCGCCGGGGCGCTTCAAACGCCGTCGCTGCCTACTTGTCTCTACTGGCCTGCAGACGCAGGCGGCGCCGCTTGTGGCGCCTCGGCGGGCGCTTCGGGCGAGGCGGGCGCAGGCGCTGGAGCTGGCGCCTTCGCGGCGTCCCCTTCGGCGGGCGCAGGCGCGGTCTCCGCCGGTGGTGACTCGGGCTTTTCGCTGGGCGACTTCTTCCCCTCGGCGGCGGCGGCGGCGCGCTCGGCCGCCAGATCGGCGGCGCGTTGCGCGGCTGCCGCGCCCTTGGTGCCCTCGTGGATCAGGCCCACCACCACGCGCGTGCGATTGCCGTCGATGGTGAGCCTGCGCGGAATGTAGCCGCGCCGCGAAACGGTGAGGTGCTTGACCTCGCCCGGCGCGAGCTTCACCGAGATGGGCATCATGCCGAGGTCCTTGTCGCCCTCGTGCACGCGCGCATCGAGCGGGAACAGGATGATGTGCACTTCCTTGAGCTCGTTCGGCGCGGGCGCGGGCGCGGGCGGCGCGGGCGCGGGCGGCGGCGCGGCGACTGCGGTGACCGACGGTGCCGGCGGGGCCGCGTTGCGACCGTTGACGACCAGAAAGCCGAGCGCGGCGATGGCGACGAGGCCGATAGCACCGGCGACGAGCACCTTCTTCGGCAGGCGCTGGGGCAGCGACGAGACG
>DATLIL010000183.1:0-1817 GCA_035539475.1 Polyangiaceae bacterium | reverse complement strand
GCCTCGGCGTCGTTCACCGCGCGGTGCGCGCCCTCGAGCGCGATGCCGAGGCGCTCGCACACTTCCGACAGGCTGCGGCTGCGCTCGCTCTTTTGCAGCTCGCGCGCCCAGACCAGCGGATCGATCCACTCGACGCCGCGCCGCAAGCAGGGCGGGGTCTTGAGCGGCGCCACGTTGGCGCGCGCGATCTCGGCCGCGAGCATCTTGCGGTCGTACTCGGCGTTGTAGGCGACCGGCACGCAGCCGGCGGCGAGCTCGAGCACCTCGTGGACCATGGCGCCGAACAGCGGTGCGTCCTTGACGTCCTCGTCCTTGATGCCGTGGACGTCGGAGGCCTCCTTGGGGATGGGGCGGCCCGGATTGACCAGCCACGACTTCCTCTCGACGACCTCTCCCGCTTGCCAGATGACGCAGCCGATCTCGACGATGTTATCGACTTCGGGATCGCGACCGGTGGTCTCGGTGTCGATGCAGACCAGGCGCATGGCGCCGAGCGACGTGTCGCCGGCGAATTCCTCCGCCAGCCCTGCCACGACGATGCGAAGCAGGTGCGCGATGCCAGGGTAGTGACGGCCAGTCGGAAAGCAGCCGATGCCCTCGGTCGTGCCTCTCATGGCGACTTGGGCTTGGCCGAAGGAGCTGCGGAGGGAGCGGCAGCGGGCGCTGCGGACGGCGCGGGGGCGACGACCGACGAGGCAGGAGCGGGGGCCTTGGTCGGGGCGGGGCTGGCGCCGCCGGTCACGAGCTCGATCTCGAGCTTGATCCAGGCCTCGATGTCCTGCTCGAAGTCCTGACCCGTCGGAAACAGACGGCCGTTGATGAAGATCGACGGCGTACCCTGGAGGTCCAATGCCTCGCCCTGCTTGCGGTCGCGAGCGACCGCGTCGGCGACAGCCTCGCTGGCCACGTCCTTCTTGAATTGCTCGAGGTTCAGGCCGGCCTTCTGCGCGAGCCGCTCGATGTTCGCGCTGTCGAGAGTGGTCTGGTTCTCGAACAAGAGCCCGTGCATTTCCCAGAACTTGCCCTGCTTCTGCGCCGCCACGGCCGCGCGCGCAGCGCCTTCGGCGTTCTGGTGCATGCTGAGCGGGAACTCCTTGAAGACGAGGCGCACCTTGCCTGGAAACTTCTCGAACAGCGAGTCGACCACCGGCTTGACCGCGCCACAGAAGGGGCACTCGAAATCGGCGAACTCGACGATCAGCACCGGAGCGTCCGACGGCCCCTTGCTGGGAGAGTCCTGGAGCTCGATGTTGCGGATCTTGTCGGCAGAAAACCGGGCCTGATAGGCCGCCTCGGCCTGGCTGCGCGTCCTGCCCGCCCTGACCTGGTCGACCAGGTAACCCGCCGCCGGAACACAGGCGCGGCAGGGTCGAGACTCGCTGACGCACTTGGCCACGCTCACGGGCTGGTCGGGACAGGGAGCCAGGCGCTCGGAAACGAGGTAAGACCACTCCGACTTCTCGCGCGCCGTCAGCGCCGAGGTATCGATGCCCGGGAGGTTCACGTCCTTGACCTCCGTCTTGCCAGGCGCCGCGTCGCTCCCGGACTCACCCGGGGAACGGCAGGTCGTCAGCTTGGTCCCGAGAATGGCGAAGAGGCCGAACATCCAAGCGGCCCGCAGGGTCATCATCGCAGGGCGGAGCCTAGTACGTTCGAGAACGGATGTAAGCTAGATCGCTCAGCGCGCATGGCCTCCAGCATCCCGCCGTCCTCCCGTTCCCCCGAGTCCATGGGCTCTTTGCCGCCCCCGAGCGCCCTGCCCCCGCCGACCGCGATCATGTGGCGAACCCCGGGCGGGGGCCGTGGCGGCGTCGGGA
>DATLIL010000182.1:0-3400 GCA_035539475.1 Polyangiaceae bacterium | reverse complement strand
TGATGCCCAGCCTGCCGACGGTCGAGGCACCTGACGAGCCGAATCGCGTGACGGCTCCGCGGCTGAGTGGTTGGGGGGTGTGGAATGCGCTGCGCGGCGATCCGTACGAGCTCGACGACGTCGAGCGACACATCGAAGACGCCACCCGCAAGGTCGTCTGCCAGCCCGAAACGATGGTGAGCTACGCCGGCACGAGCGTTCGCTTTCACGGCGCCGTCGCCATCAATCCTATCTTTCGCGAACGCCTGCAGCGCTTCGAGCAGGTGGTCGCCGAAACGGCCACGGAGGTGTACGGTCGCGCGCCGCGTCGCCTCCGGCACTACGGGGCTTACAGCTGCCGCAGCTCGAGGAACCGCAACTACAGACTGAGCGAGCACGCACTCGGCAACGCGATCGACGTCGTCGGCTTCGACTTCAGTGCCGCAACGAAGGAACAAGCGCTGGACCCATCCATGCCGAAACAGCTACGTGGCCCCTTCGAGGTGCGCGTCGCTCGCCACTGGAACGCCCAGGCTGGAACGACGGCGCCGGTGCACGCGCGTTTCCTGCGGCTGCTGCTCGAGCGATTGCAGGAACGTGAAAATGTTTTCCGCGGAGTGATCGGTCCGGGCCACCCCGGCCACGACGACCACTTCCATTTCGACATGTCACCCTGGCGGTATGTGCGTCCCTGAGGGCGATCGGCTAGGCTCGTTTCGTGCGTCCTTGGTCGTGGGTTGCGCCGCTGTGCCTCGGCGTCTTCGCGTGCAGCTCGGGTGAATCGTCGCCGCCGAGCGGAGGCACCGTAGCCGGAAGCTCGGGCAAGGCGGCTGGCGCAGGAGCCGGCGGAGCGAGCAATGCGGGACAGGGCGGGGTCGGCGGCAGCGCCGGCTCGCAGAGCCCGACCGGCGGCGCCGGCAGCGGCGGCAGCGGCGGCAGCGGCGGCAGCGCGGGCTCCGGACCGCCGCCCGTGGTCGACCCGAGCACGCTGAGCGGCAAGCAGGTGTTCGGCTACCAGGGCTGGTTCGCCTGCCCTGCCGACGGCTCCCAGCCCGACCGCTGGGTGCACTGGTTCAACGGCACGCCCGCCGATCCCGATCACGCGAGCTTCGACCTCTGGCCCGACGTCTCCGAGCTCGACGCCGACGAGCTCTTCCCGACCGCGATGACGCTGCCGGGAGGCGCGCCAGCGAGCGTCTACTCCGCCTTCACCGAGAAGACCGTGGTCCGCCACTTTCAGTGGATGAAGGACGCGGGCATCGACGGCGTCGTTCTGCAGCGCTTCTTGAACGAGCTCGGCGATCCCGCGTTCAAGGCCCTGCGCGATCAGGTGCTGCGCAACGTCATGGCCGGTGCCGAGCAGCACGGCCGCGTCTTCGCCGTGATGTACGACATCTCGGGCGCCGACGCGGGTACGTTGAACGCCAACCTGGTCGCCGATTGGAAGTATCTGGTCGACACGCTGCAAGTCACCGCCAGCGATCGCTACCTGCAGCACGAGGGCAAACCGTTGCTCGCGATCTGGGGCCTCGGCTTCAACGACCGGCCAGCGACCGCGGCCCAGGCGCAGGCGCTGATCGACGAGCTCAAGAGCGGCGTCGAGGCGCAGTACCAGGTCACGCTGCTCGGCGGCGTGCCCACACACTGGCGCACGCTCATGCCCGACACCGACACGCAGACCGATCCGGCGTGGGCCGACGTCTTCCGCTCGTACGACGTCGTCAGCCCGTGGGCGGTCGGACGTTTCATCGACGATGGCGGCTCGGACACCTTCCGCAGCGAACATTTCGAGCCCGATCTGGCCGAGCTCGCCCCACTCGGCATCGACTACCTGCCCGTGGTCTGGCCCGGCTTCAGCTGGGTCAACCTGAACGACGGACCGCTCAACCAGATCCCCCGCCACGGCGGCGCCTTCTACTGGCGTCAGGTCTACAACGCGCTCGATAGCGGCGCGACCATGCTCTACGGCGCGATGTTCGACGAGGTCGACGAGGGCACGGCCTTCTTCAAGGCGGCGCCGTCGAGCGCCACCGTCCCGGAGCAGGGCACGTGGCTGACGCTCGACGCCGACGGCCAGACGCTGCCGTCTGATTGGTACCTGCGCGTGGCCGGCGCCGCGACCGAAGTGGTGCGTGGCGAGCGTGAGCTGACGGAAACCGTGCCGATCAGCCCCTGATGATCTCGTCTACCTGAACGACGACATCCGGGAACTCGAGCAAAGCCACACTCTGACCGCGCTCGAAATGCTGCACGTCCGTGTACGTTTCGCCGACCGGGCTGCGGTGTACCTGGATGCGCTTGTCGACGACGTTGACAATCCAGTATTCGGGAACGCCGCAGCGAGCGTAGATACTGAGCTTGACGGTGCGATCGTAACGAACACTGGAGTCTGCGACCTCGATCAGAAGGTGGGCACGGTGCGGGTGAGCGATCGTGTGATCCTCGAGAGGTACGACCGCGAGGTCGGGCTCTGGTTCGGAGGTGTCGAGCGCCGCGAAGGGCAGCTGGACCCGAACCTTGGCGCGCCGGTCGAGCGCGCGGATCAGGACATGGGTCAATTCTTCGACGGCCGATCCGTGCGGCGGATGGATCGGGCTCACCGGGACCATCCAGCCTTCGAGCAGCTCCACCTTCTCCCTTTCGAGGATGCCGAGCTCGATGAGTCGATCATATTCCGCGCGGCGCAGCGGCCGGAAGTCTTCCACTCCGGACGCATGGCGGGGGAACAGGACGCCATCGAGGAGCTCGAGCTTCTCGCCAGCGAACTCGCCGAGCTCGATGAGCTGGTTGTACTCGATGCGGCGCAGCGGCCGGAACGTCTCGGGAACGAACTGGGCCATGGTGAAACTCTCCCTAGTTTACCACCCATGACCGAGGGTCGGGCCGATCCCTTCCCCGGTTGCGTGAAATCAGCGTCTCAGCGCTTCGCCGGAAGGTCGGCGCGGGCCACTTCGTCGAGCTCCCAGCGCAGGGTGACGGGGTTCTCTTTGAAGCACGGCAGCTCGCCGATGCAGGGCGGCTCGGTTTCTGCCGGATAGCATTGCTCGTTGGCGCAATGCACGCGCGTGTACATGAACTCGCACCCGACCAGGTACTCGCGGACCACCGGCGTCTCGCGGTTCAGCTTGGTCACGATTTCGCTGCGCGCGCACTTCAAGCGACGGTCGGCAGCGGCCAGCACCCGAGGTTCTTCGGAGCTGGCACAGGCAGGGAGAACGGCCGTGATCAGGAGCGCCCAGAGAGGTCGTCGTGACATGGCGCTTCGACCGGCAAACGCGCCGGCCCTTGGGTCCCTGCCGCTTTCGACTCGTTGCCAGTCGACCGCTGGCTCAGCCACCAATTCGTGAATCGCAGATCCATTCCGGCGCTGGTGCGTAGGAACAGCTCTGGAGTTCCCGCCATGTCGAAAAAACGCCTATTC
>DATLIL010000181.1:0-11895 GCA_035539475.1 Polyangiaceae bacterium | reverse complement strand
CGCTCGACAAGCTCGGCATTTCACTTGGCGCCGACCAGCGGCTGGCCAGCCTCGGCGCGGGGCTCGTCATGGCGGAGACGACCAGGCACATGATCCGTTGGGTGGCCGAGCGTCATGGCGCGCACGGTCCGCTCTCCGACTGGCTGGCGGACATGGCCCGCGGCAGCGCGCTCGTGCCGGTGGCGGCGGTGGCCGCGCTGAGCGCGTCCTTTCCGCACGAGGGCATGGTGCTCCCGTTCGCGGCGCGCCTCGGCATCACGTTCGGCGTCGGCATCGTGCTCGGTCTCGTTGCGACCGTGCTGCTCGGCCGCGAGTTTCGCCAGACCGAGAGCTGGGGCATCTTGATCGGCACCTCGCTGCTCGGCATGGGCGTGGCCGTGCGCCTCGGGCTCTCGCCGCTCGGTACGTCCTTTGCGCTCGGCCTGACCCTGTCGGTCGTGTCCAAGCATCAGCTCGACATCCGCGCGCTGGTCCAGCCCACCGAGAAGCCGGTCATGCTGCCGGTGCTGCTGATCGCGGGCCTGTACGTCGACTTCGCGTTGCTCCGCCAGTTCTGGCCGCTGGTCTTGGCAGCGCTGTGCGCGCGCTTGCTGGCCGAGCTCGTGCGCGGCGCGCTGATCAACGTCCTCGTGCCAGCGTCGCGCGCCAGCGGGCCGCTGATTGGCGCCGGGTTGGTCGCGATCGGCCCGATCACCATGGCGGCCGCGCTGGCTTTGAACATGCGCATGCCGAGCCCGATCACCGCCGCCGTGCTGAACCTGGCCGTGGTTGGCGCGCTGTTCGGCGAGCTGATTGGGCCGGTCACGCTGCGCCGCGCGCTCGAGCGCGCCGGCGAAACACAAGTCCAGGACGATCACCCTGACAGCCTGCACCCGCTGGCCTCGAACCCACCGCCGCCGGTCACGGAGCACAAGGCATGAGCGGTCACGGCGCAACGCTACGCAAGGACGTCGGAACGCGGGTGATCCAGGCGGTGGCGCTGGCCACCATCTTCGCCTTGCTCTACCTGGCCACGAAAGTCTCGCCCGAGCTCGGTGGAAAGCTCGGCGTGGTCACGGCGCTGGGCTTCTTGCTGCTTGCCGGCACGCTGCTCAGTGAGCTCCTCGAGATCATCGGCTTGCCCCACCTCTCCGGCTACATCCTGGCCGGTATCATTGGTGGACCGCACCTGCTGCACCTGGTCGACCATCACACGGTCGAGGCCCTGCAGCCGATCAACCCGCTGTCGATCGCCATGATCGCGCTCTCCGGCGGTGCCGAGCTGCGCATGGAGCTCCTGCGCCGCGTGGCGCGCAGCCTGACCATCGCCACCGTCGTGCAGGTCATGTTCGTGCTCGTGACGGTCACGGGCCTGTTCATGGCGCTGTCCCCGTTCATCCCGTTCGCGCGCGATCTGGCATTTCCGGCGCTGTTCGGCACGGCCCTGCTCTGGGGCACCATGGCGGTCACGCGCAGCCCTTCCGCCTGCATGGGCGTGCTGTCGCAGACCAAGGCCAAGGGGCCGCTGGCCGAGTTCTCGCTGGCGTTCATCATGACCTCCGACGTCGTGGTGGTCGTGCTCCTGGCCTGCGCTCTGATGATCGCCCGGCCGCTGATCATGGCGGGCAGCGAGTTCTCCGTGAACGACTTCAAGGTGCTCGGGCACGAGATCGTGGGCAGCATCGCCGTCGGCACCACGATCGGACTCATGCTGGCGGCGTACCTGCGTCTGGTGGGCAAGCACTTCTTGCTCTTACTCCTCGCCATCGGTTTCGGGCTGACGGAGTTCCTGCGCTACGTGCACATCGATCCGCTGCTGGCCTTCATGACGGCGGGCTTCGTGGTGCAGAACCTGACGTCTCAGGGCCCGAAGCTGCTGCACGAGATCGAGGCCGCGGCCACGGTCGTCTTCGTCATCTTCTTCGCCACCGCGGGCGCGCACCTCAACGTGCCGCTCCTGCGCCAGATGTGGCCGATCGCGCTGGCGCTCTGCTTCGGGCGCGCCTTCTTCACCTTCATTGCGGCAAGGATCAGCAGCCGCATCGCGGGCGACGTGCCGGTGGTGAGGCAGTGGGGTTTCTCGTCGCTGATCTCGCAAGCAGGGCTCGCGCTGGGCGTCGCGGGCGTGATCTCGCGGACGTTCCCCACTATCGGCGAGGGCTTTGCGGCCATCGCCATCGCCGCGGTGGCGATCAACGAGATGACCGGGCCCGTCCTCTTCAAGCTCGCGCTCGACCGCTCGGGCGAGAGCAAACAGGAAGAGGAGATGCGCCCGAGCCTGCCAGGGTAATCAATCTAATCATTTCGGATGGTTAGAGGATTGTCTGGAGCAATCTCTACTATTCCGATATGAAAAGTCGGTCCCGATGATCGACCTCTCCGTTGCACTGGCAGGCCTCTTCGTCGGCGTCGTCGTCGGCCTGACCGGCATGGGCGGCGGAGCGCTCATGACGCCGATCCTCGTGTTCTACGGCGTGCCCCCGCTGGCCGCCGTCTCCAGCGACATCGTCGCCTCCATGGTGATGAAGCCAGTGGGCGGCGGCGTGCACCTGAAGCGCGGCACGGTGAACAAGCGCCTGGTGACCTGGCTCGTGCTCGGCTCGGTGCCCTCGGCGTTCTTCGGGGTCTTCGCGCTCAAGTCCTTCGGCGGGAGCAGCGACCTGCAGAGCACCGTCAAGCTCGCGCTCGGCATCGCGCTGGCCGTGGTGGCCACGGGCCTGATCGTTCGTCCGCTGTTGCAGCGACGGCGTCAGGGCGAGAGCCAGATGCCGCTGATGGTCAAGCCGCTGCCGACGCTCTTGATCGGCATCGTGGGTGGCACCGTCGTCGGGATCACCTCGGTGGGCTCCGGCTCGCTGATGATGATCCTGCTCTTGATGCTCTATCCCCGGCTACGTCTGTCGGAGCTGGTCGGGACGGATCTGGTGCAGGCAGTCCCGCTGGTCACCTCGGCGGCCATCGCCCACCTCATCTTCGGCGACTTCGAGCTCGGGATCACCGCATCGATCCTCGTCGGCAGCATTCCTGGTGTGTTCGTCGGAGCCCGCTTCTCGTCGCGCGCTCCCGACCACGTCATCCGGCCAGCGCTGATCGTCGTGCTGGCGGCGTCGTCGTTGAAGCTGCTCGGCGTCGGCAACCTACCGCTCGCCGTCGCCGTCGTCGCGCTGACCGCGTGGGGCGTGTATTACGGCGTCAACGGCGCACGCAAAGCCGCCCAGGAGCGCGCCGCTCAAGAGCGGAAGGTCGACGAGCAGCCGCTGCCCCTGCCGGCCAGCGACGCAGCAGCTTGAACTACGGCCCTTCGGCGCACTCCACGTTGAGCTCGCCGCGCGTGAGGTACTGCATGCAGTGCGCGAACTCGATGGTGTCGAGCTCGCCCATGGCGTAGCCGCCTTCCAGGACCTCGATCGTCGTCCAGCCCTCGGGCAGCTCGAGCTCGGCGTTGTCCCCGTAGGCGACCACGTGGATCTCGCCGCTCGGGTCCTTCACGCAGGTCTCGACGCGCTCGCTGGAGGGATGGTCGACGTCGAGCTCGCGAGAACAGACCTGATCGAGCACTCCGTCGGCCTTCCAGCACAGGTTCTGGAGGTCGATCAGCACGGCGGAGGGACTGCATTCCCACTCGCCCTGGGTCACGCGCTCTTCGCTCCGCGCCGCCTCGCCACCGCAGCCGGCGACCAGAGCGCCGCAGACGCTCAGCAACCAGAGCAGGCTATTCGTCATCCTCACCGCGGAACTCCGCGTGCGCTTTCGCGATCCTGGCAAACGCGCGCACCTGCGGTCCGGAAAACTGCCGCTCGGGTAGGAGATCGTGGGGCTGGTAGTCCTGCCACTTGGAGGCCGAAATCATACCGACGGCTTCGCACTTCGGGCACCAGGTGAGCTCGATGACGGACTTCATCTGGCCCTTGGGCACCGGAAGCAAGGTGACGAGCAGCCCGGTGTCGAGCTCGCTCACCGCCCTCATCACCTGCTGCTCGGCCTCGAGGGGAAAGTAGGCTTCCTCGGATTCCATGGCCTCGTTGCAGGCCACGCACTTCTTGCGGTCCGAGATCAGGAAGCAGAACGCGCCGATGCCAGCGACCACGACCGCAGCGACGTACATGCTCCAGCCGGGCAGGACCAGGTTCTTGACCTTCAGGGTCACGAGGCCCATCGCCCCGACGCCGGCAATGGCGCAAGCCGCGACGAGCAGACCGACACCCGCTGCGACGACTTTCAGATCGCGAGACTCTTGGATGGCGCGCATGCCCGGCTAACCCCCCGGCCGGGCATGATGCGCAAACAAAAGTGCGGGCTCTATTCGGCCGCGATGGGCTCGGCCTTGGGCTTGGCGAACGGGATGACCGTGGCCAGCCGCTCGCGCACCGCATTGGCCGCCTGCTGAGCCAGGATCGGCCCCTTTTCTTTGGCGATTTCGCCGAGCTCCAGCGACGCCGCCTTCACCACCGCTGCCGCCTGCGGCAGCTTTTCGGGCGCCACCTTGGCTGCACTGGTCACGAGCTCCGCTGTGGCCTTGGCCAGGTTCTTCGCGCCGATCGCGGCGCGCTGCCAGCGGCTCTTGCCGTAGAGCTCGGCCACCTCGTAGACGAGATCGGCCGTGGTGGTGCCACCCGCGTGAGCCGCCTTGTGCAGCGTTCCGCCGACGCCCTTGTCCTGCTTCAGGTACGCGCGCACCTGCTCCATGGTCAGGCCCGTGTCGCTGAGGGCCTTCTCGAGCTCGGCGGCCGCCGCCTGCTTGGCCTTGAACATGTACATCTGCACGCGCGAGTAGAAGTTGACGGCGCCGTCGCCGCTCGTCTCCACGGCGCAGTAGATGGTGCCGGGGAACTTCTCGGTGATCAGCGACTGGACGCCGTCGCTGACGCTCGAGCTCGGCATGCAGCCGAACGGCTTCACGCTGAGCGTCATCGTGGCCTTGTTCTTGACCACGTTGAGGATCAGCTTGCCGACCTCCATGTGGCCCTCGCCGCCGCGCAGATCGTTGTTGTAGTAGGGCGCTGCCACGTCGGCGACCGCGTCCATGTCGGGCAGGTGGTAGCCGTAGAAGCCGCCTGCGTGAGCGAAGGTCTGGAACGCCGTGCGCAGCGCCTTGTCACCGAGCCAGAGGCCAACCTTGCGCACGAACACGCCGTGCTCGCCGATGCCGTTGAGGCCGTACTTGCCGCCGTCGAAGGCCTTGAGCAGCGCGCGGCTGGCGGTGTCGAAGCGCACCTCCCAGATGTTGTAGAGGATCCAGGCGGTGACGAACTGGATGTCGCACTCGGCGCCCTCGCTCTCGAGGAAGCGCTGCAGCGCATAGTTGCCGTCACCCTCGGTGGTCATGGCCCAGAACTCACCGATGATGGCGACCTTGGGCTTGACGTTGGTGCGGTCGACCTCGACGGCCTCGAAGATCTTCTTTGCGCGATGCAGTGCGAGCAACACGCTCTTCTTCTGCTGCAGGGCGTCGTAACAGAGCTTCTTGGCTTCGGCGATGGCCTTGTCCGTCGAGCCCGGTACGACCTCGTACGGACGCAGGCGATAACCGATGCCGTTGATGATGTCGCCGGCGAGCAGACCCTTGAGCAGCGCGATGAAGAACGGCGGCGTGAGCTCGAGGCCGCTCTCTTCGCCGGTGGCCTGGCTGAGGCCGCCCTGCTGCTGGAAGAGCATGACGCGGAAGCCGTCGAAGCCGGCGTCGCGCAGGGCCTTGCGGTACTCCGTCACGTACATGCCGAAGCGGCAGGGCCCGCAGGCGCCGGCCGTGAGGAACACGTACTCGTCGACGATCTGCTTGGTCGAGAGGCCCTTCTCGTCGCGCAGGTAGATCAGGAACTTCACCAGGTTGCCGACGGTGAAGTAGGTCGGGTTGCACTGGCCGCGGTTGCCGAACTCCTTGCCCACGCGCAGGGCGTCGTTGTCGGGGCAGTCGAGCGGCACCACCGTGTAGCCCAGGCTGCGGAAGCCGCCCGAGACCAGGTAGTCGTGCGCCATGGTCAGGCCGCCGATGAGCAGCGTGATCTTGCCCTTCTCCTTCTTGGTGAAGGACAGGTTCGCCATCTTCTCCAGCCACTGCTCTTCCTCCTGCAGGCCGAGGCGAGCGCGCTCCTCCGCCTCGAAGCGGCTGAGCTCGGCGTCCACGTCGATCGACGACTGGCCGGCGATGGGCAGGGTCTTCCTCTTCAAGCTGTCGGTGCTCACGTGCTGGGTCATGGGGTTCGTCCTTATTCCGCTGCGCTGGCTGCCGAGTTGGTTCGTTCTTCGATCCGGACTATGCGTCCGTCTTCAGTCTTCTTGCCGAGCCGCATCAGGCCCGGCGTGGGCTCGGGCGCCTGGGCGGGCGCCTCGTAGCTCTTCATCTTCTCGCGCTGTTCGGCGAGCAGGCGATCGAGCTCGGGATCGCGCTTCTGCAGCGATTCGAGCTGTGCCTGCTTGAGCTCGAGCAACTCGAGTCGTTTCGCGTCCACCGCGTGCGCGAGCTCGCGTTGCTTCTTCGTCACGTCCTCGAGCCGCTCCTGATGCAGCAGCAGGGAGTGGGCGTAGGTCTTGACGCGGATCTTGATCGAGCCGCCGGGCTTGTTGGCGTCCAGATCGTGCAGCGCGGCGACCGGGGTCTTGGACGTCTGCAGGATCGAGTCGATCAAGCCGTAGGTCGGCGCGTCGTGCCCGCACTTGAAGCTCGAGAGATCCAGGCAGGCCACGTTGGGATGATGAGCCGCGAAGGTCGCGCCCCACACCTTCTGT
Organism: Polyangiaceae bacterium; assembly: GCA_035539475.1. Taxonomy (GTDB): domain Bacteria; phylum Myxococcota_A; class Polyangia; order Polyangiales; family Polyangiaceae; genus PMG-095. Next base: position 5,190 of record DATLIL010000181.1, on the reverse strand, counting down.
GTGCTGTTGACCGAGTAGTTCTCCGGCCAGACGTGGTTGATCTCGAGCGGGCTCTTCATCACGCCGCCCTCGAGCTCCTTCCTGAAATACCGGTCCAGGTAGGCGCGCTCCCTGGGAATGGAGCGGATCGAGAGGATGGGGTAGCCGAGCACCTGGAACTCCTCGGGGATGCCGTGGTTCAGGCCCGGATCGGAGTGGTAGGGGCGGTTCAGCACCAGGATCGCGATGCGATCCTCGGCCTCGACCACCTCGAGGATGGCGCGGCCCTTCTCCTGCAGGTCGCGATCGAACTCCTGGAGCGCCTTCCAGCCTTCCTTGCAGGCGTGGTCGTTCTCGTCCTCGGTGACGCCGAGGCGCGCGCCGAAGGTGTCGAACATGCGCTTGGCCAGCAGGGTCGGCTCGATGAACGACAGCGCCGGATCGAGGTACTCCATGCCGCGCGTCTTGAAGAAGTCGACTTCCTTGGTGAACGCCGCCTTCACCACGTCGGGCGTGCCGGCCACGATCGGACACGAGGCGTTGTCCTGCGTGTCGGTCACGAAGTTCATCACGTGCGTGAGGATGGGGAAGAAGATGTAGTCGAGCTGGCGCTTACGCTCCGGCTCGTGGTGGTGAAACAGCAAATTGTGCACGTGCGCCTGCACCACCTTGCTGGGGAAGCAGGGATCGATCGAGCCGTACTTGGCGCCCTCGACGAAGAGCTCCTCGCTCGTGTGATCGCTGAAGACCACGTTCGAACGACCGATGCCCAGCGCTTCGAAGTAGGTGCGGAAGAACGGCGCGGTCGAGTACATGTTGAGCACGCGCGGCATGCCGATGCGGATGCTCTTCCTCTTCTTGGCGGCTTCGTCGCTCGAGCGCTGGAACGGCCGGGTCACCTTCTCGCGCTTGATGCGGAACAGGCCCTTGGTGACCTTGACGTCCTCGACCGGCGTGCCGGCGGCGGGCTGCGGCTCCGGCTTGTAGAAGTGGACGAAGGCCTGCTTGCTCTCGTAGTCGACGAGGTTCGGGTAGGCGGCGGCCGTCTTCTTGCGCTCGGCCATCAGCGAGAGCATCGCTTCCTTGCTCTCGACGGTGCCCTTCTCGCAAGAAAACCCGGAGATGTAGCGCGCCGTCGAGCCGTCCGGGCGATGCGTGTCGATGAAGGTGCGCTTGCACTCGTTGGGACAGAAGTGACAGGTCGTGCTGTCGTCGGTCTTGGTCGTGTACTCGAGGTTGATCACACCATCGAGGCCGATGAAGCGCGTCTTGCCGGTACGCTTCCAGCGCCGCAGCGTCTCGATCGCTGCGCCGATGGCGCCGGCCTCGCCGGTGTGCGGGTGCACGTAGACCTCGGCGTCCGGCACGCGCTGCTTGATGTAGTCGACCTGGGCCTTGACCGCGGCCAGGTTGTACTGCGTGCCGCCCTGCAGCACGAACTTGCGACCCAGCGAGGCCAGGCGCGGGATCTGCACCACGTACTGCCAGACGTTCTTCGGCAGCACCTGCGCCAGGCCCGCCAGGAGCTCTTCCTTCTGGAAGCCCTCCTTCTGGAAGTTGACGCGATCGGAGTCGAGGAACACGGCGCAGCCGTAGGAGAACTTCGGCGCGAGCTCGGCCTGGAACGCGGTCTGCGCGTACTCGGTGACCGGGATGCCGAACTGGTCCGCCATGGCCTGCAGCAGCATGCCGTTGCCGGCGCTGCAGCTATTGGACAGCTTGAAGTTCTGGATGTCGCCGTTCTTCATGAACAGGACCTTGATGTCCTGCCCGCCGATGTCGCAGATCACGTCGACGTCGCCGAAGAAGTGCACGGCGCTCATCATGTGCGCCACGGTCTCGACGATATTCACGTCGGCCAGCACCGACTCGTCGAGCACGTCTGCGGCGTAACCCGTCGCGCCGAAGCCGATGCACTCGAGCTTGGCGTCCTGAGCCTCGACCTGATCCACCAGATTCTTGATCAGCTCCTTGGTGTCCTGGATCGGGTTGCCCTTGGACAGCTGGTAGGCCTTGCACAGGAGCTCGCCGTCCTCGCCGATCAGCACGGCCTTGCTCGAGGTCGAACCGCCGTCGAGACCGATCACGCCGCGCACCACCTGGCCCGGCTCGAACTTGGCCGGTACGAACTTGGGGATGGTGTAGCGGTCGGAGAACTGCGAGAGCTCGTCAGTGGAAGCGCTGAGGGGCGGTCCCGCCTGCTCACCCAAGCGCGCGCGCCGGCCGTTCTGGATGAAGTCGCGCAGACCCTCGATGCCCGTGAAGCGACCCGCCTCGCCGCCCTCGGCCAGGCCGAACATGGCCGCGCCGAAAGCCGCGTAGAGATCGGCGTTTTGCGGCACGAAGATGAGCTCTTCGACCGGAACGTCCTTGGGGTAGTCGTAGCCGCGATCGCGCCACGTCTCCGGGATGCGCTGCTGCCAGCACTCGCGCAAGAAGGGCAGGTAAGTGTTGGGGCCGCCGAGCAGGAGCACGCGCGGCTTGAGCGTGTTGCCGCGCGTCAGCACGCTGAGGTTCTGGAGCACGATGGCGTCCGCCAGCGAGTTCAGCACCTCGTCCTTGGGGATGCCGGCCTTGACCAGGTTGACGATGTCGGTCTCGGCGAACACGCCGCACTTGGCGGCGACGTGATGCAGCTTGGAGTCGTCGAAGTGCAGCGAGGTGGCGAAGCCTGGCTCCGCGCCCACCTTGATCATGCACTTGTCGATCGTGGCGCCGGTGCCCGACGCGCACTTGTCGTTCATGCTGGTGGTGGCGGTGCGCTGTCCCGTCTCCGCGTCCAGCTTGAACATGATGATCTTGGCGTCCTGACCGCCGAGCTCGATCACGCTGAGCACGTCGGGGTGCTTGTGCTCCACCGCCAGCGTGACGGCGTTCACCTCTTGCACGAACTTGCCGCCCGTGGGCGCCGCCAGCGGACCCGAGCCGGAGCCGGTGACGAACATGCGCCACGCGTCCTTGGGCTGATCCGGGAACGCCTCCAGGATGCGCGTCAGGAACTCGAGCACCTTCTCGGGTTGCTTCGTGTGGTGACGCTGGTAGTCGTGCCAGAGGATCTTCTTCGAGTCGGGCTCGATCACGACGGCCTTCACCGTGGTCGATCCGACGTCCATGCCGATCACGAGTTCGCTAACGCTCATCGACGCTCCCTGCTGGCGGTGTCAGCTGGACCTCACCAACTGACACGAGCGTCAGGTTATTCCTGGCCTACGTTTCGGCTGCAAGACTGGATGCATCTTTTCTGTACTGACACCGGCGTCAGTGCCGGTTGGTCCCCGGGCCGGACCCCGGTCACTTGCGCGTAGGCATGATGTTTGCTGAAGCGGGGGGCATGGCTTGGCGGACGCTTGGAATATGCAGTGATCCTGGGATGGCAGGCAGTGCGCCTCCGGGAGGTGTGCGCCTGATTCACGTTTTCATGGCCGCCTTCGCCCTGATGACGCTGGGTTGCGATGGAGACGAGTGTGAGTCTGGTCAGGTGCGCTGCCGCGACAACGTCGCCGAGTTCTGCTCCGAGGCATACTCGGACGGCTCGGCGCCCCTGGTCTGGGTCAGCGAGGACTGCGGGGAAGGCGTGTGCAAGGCCGGCCTCGACGCGACCCCGTTCTGTGCCCTGGCCGACAGCCCCGACCCGCGCTGCGGTGAAGACTCGGACAGCGCGGTGTGCGACCAGGAGCTGCAGGTGCGCTGCCGCCATGGCTACGCCATCGCGATCACGGACTGCGCGACCGAGGCCGGGCACTGCGTGCAGCCGGAGGAGGGAGCGATCTGTGCCACGGAGCCCGAACCGAACGAGCTCTGTCCCGCCGAAGCGTTCGCCACGAGCTGCGACGAAAGCACGCTGCTCGACTGTGTTTCTGGTTACGTCGTCGCTCGTGAAGACTGCTCGGCGACAGGGCAGGCTTGCATCGTCACGCCTGGCTACGCGGCGTGCAACGAGAGCGGTGAGCTCGATCCGCTGTGTCCGGACACACCAGCGATCGCTGACCGCTGCGACGGCAACGTCGTCGTCGAGTGCGCCTACGGCTACCGCGTCTTCGAAGACCCGTGTGAGCCCGGTCTGGCTTGCGAAGTCAGCGGTAACGAAGCGTTCTGCCTATGAGAGCCGCACTACTCGCCGCGCTTTGCGTACTTCCGGCCTTCGCCTCCGGCTGCGACGGCGACGACTGCGTGATCGGCGAGGTCCGCTGCCACGACAACGGCGCCGAGATCTGTGATCTGCAGGACAGCGGAGAAGGGCCCACGAGGTGGCGGCGGGAGGACTGCGGCGCCGGTGTGTGCCTCGCGGGCATCGGCGACGAACCGTTCTGCGCGCTGACGAGCGAGCCCGATGCGCGCTGCGAGTCGGTGCAAGACGGGTACCTGTGCGACGGCGGTCAGCGAGTCGTGTGCAAACACGGTTTTGCCACCACGAGCTCGGAGGACTGCGCCGGCGACGGCCGCTTCTGCGTGAGCGCCAACGAGGACGCTTTCTGCGCGCTCCAGCCCGAGCCCAGCGAACTGTGTTCTCCTGGCTGGGGCGGCGACGGCTGCGAGGGCGAGCAGCTCATCCGTTGCATGTACGGCTACCCCATCAGTCGCTCGGACTGCGCCGCCCTGGGTGAGTTCTGCGTGGTGACCCTCGAGTTTTCGTTCTGCAACGCTTCCAGCGAGCTCGATCCGCTGTGTCCGCCGGACGAATACCCGGCGCACTTCTGCGCAGGCAACGTCGTGGTCGGCTGCACCTACGGCTATCGAACCGGCGAGTCGCCGTGCGGAGCCGGCGCGGTCTGTCAGCAGGACGACGCAGGGCACCCGACGGCGGGCTGTCTGGTCGAGCGGTAGCACCGCGCTCTCGGGAGGAGTAGCCTGGCTGCGATGTCCAGCCTACTCAAGGTACCCGTACTGGCCGCGCTCTTCCTGCTCGCGGCACCGATCGGCTGCGGTGCGCAGGAGGTGGGCGAAGAATGCGAGGACGTCGGCGACGACGACGAGTGCGAGGATGGCGCCATCTGCACCAACGACGGCGACAGCCCCGCTGCCTACTGCGCCTGGCTCTGCGAGAACGACGACCACTGCCCGCCCGACTTCGCGTGCAACGGGATCTCCGGCACGAGCGCCAAGAGCTGTCAGCCCAAGAAGTAGCCTCCGTTGGCGCGCAGCAAGAAGACCAGCAAGAAGCCGGAGAAGCTGCCCAAGGCGGAGCGGCGCCAGCAGATCCTGACGGTCGCC
>DATLIL010000180.1:0-7992 GCA_035539475.1 Polyangiaceae bacterium | reverse complement strand
GTACAGGTCAGGAACATTCGAGCCGCCCGCACCAGCCGCAGGCGCCTGTCCGCCGCCGATGGTGCGACTGAACTCGTTGAACAACGAGACCACGGACTTCGTGTACTGCGCCTCGTCGGCGGTGTAGTAGCGCGCCACCTTCAAGGCGTGAGAGAACGCCGCAGGATCGCCGGCCACGACCGCCGGCCAGGCGCTCTGGAAGCGCTGATGCAGCGTCTTCAAGTAGTCCAGCGCTCCGTCCTGCAGCGTGGCGAAGGCGCGAAAGCGGCAAGCCTCGTGATCGGGCTCGAACCAGACGACCTTGCCTTCGAGCACTTCGTTGCAGCGAAAGAAGCACCAATCGCCCGTCTTCCCGTTGCTCTTGACGTTGCCGAGATTGAAGCAGTGCATGGCACGTCCCCTGCCCGTCTCGAGCGCCCACTGTGAAACGAGCACGAGCAGGCTGGTGCGGTGCGGCGTGCTGCCGAACTGCTCTTGCCATGCGACTCCCAGCGCCTGGAGGACCTGTGCCGGTGTGACTGGAGTGAGTTGATCGTCGACGCGCGCCATGGGTTCTCCCCGCAAATATGAATCCGGCAAAGAGTACACCGGAGCGCAGGAGACAGATACCTGGGGCGCTTCCAGGCAAAGGCGTCGCGCCAATTCATCTAGCGTTCATCCAACGCTATGTCCCGCTCGGCCATCAGGCCGTCTCAGTCCTCGCGGCGGCGGTAGATCTCGTAGACGACCTCGCTCGTGTTCGAAACGACGAAGAGGTTGCCCTTGGGCCCCGTCTGGATGTCGGTCGTGACGCCGAAACCCTGGCCGAAACGCAGCGATTCGCTCTCGGTGCCGTCGTACTTTTCCGTATTGTCGGCAACGCGATCGTCCAGGGCGTCGTCAGAGAACCTGAGGTTTCGTCGCTTGATGCCGAGCTCGAAGCGATACAGGTAGCCGCCCGCGGGCTCCGGTACTGCGGCACCCACCACGAAGTCGCCCTCGTAGCGACCACCGAGCGAGTCGTCGCTGATGAAGCCGAGCGCGGCCGGCGCGACCGACCACTTCCAGGAGAACTCCGGATCCGCGTAGCGTGATCCCTCCAGACGAACCAGGCTCAGGCGAGCCTTCTCGGACGAGTCGGCGATGTTCGTGGGCGGCCAGCGCAGCTGCTGCAGGTCCTCACTACCGAAGGTCGTCTCGATCTCCTTGTACTCGTCGACGCGATCGAGCGGACCCATGATCTGCACCCAGCCGCCGTTGTGGCCCGGCTCGATGCGGTTGATCTCGTCGAACGAGTCGTCGCCGTTCTCCGACTCCCACAGCGTGCCCGTCTCCGGATCCACCGCCATGCCGAAGCTGTTGCGGATGCCGTAGGCATAGACCTTCGTCAGGTTGGCCCCTGGATCGCCGCCCTCGCTCTTGCCGGCCTCGATGAACGGATTGTCCTCCGGCACGGAGCCGTCGTCGTTGAGTCGCAGCACGACGCCGGTGAGGTGCGCGTCGTCGGGCTCGGGCCCACCGAACTGGTCATCGGGCTCGCGGCGACCGAACGGGCCATGTTCCAGGTTCTGCAACAGGCCGCGCCGGCCATTGTCGCCGATGATGATGAACAGGCGCGCGTGCTCGTCCTCCGCCTGATCGGCGGGGGGTTTCTCGAAGCGGAGCACGCCTCCGTTGTGGTTAGCGGCCTCGGGCTGATCCTCGTCCGCTTGATAGGCGTGCAGCACGACGAGGTTCCGATCGAAGGTGAGCGACTGCTCCTCGGCGTCCCAGACGAAGCGATCGACGCGGTTGCCCAGCGGCCGTGGTGTGCCGGGCGCGTAGTCGGAGTGCGGATTGCCCACCTCGTCGAGCTCCTTCGAGTCCTTGCCGGTGCTGCTCTCCGTCCAATACAAATAGACCCAGCCGTTGTCCTCGAAGCGCGGGTGCAAGGCGATGCCGAGCAAGCCGCGCTCTTCCGCCGAATTCACCGGCAGATCGAGGACGGTTGCGGTCACCTTGCCCTTCTCGACGCGCTTGACGCGACCCGTGGCCTTCTCGGTGACGAAGAAGTCGTCGGCGGCGAGGAACGCCATGGCAATGGGCTGCTTCAATCCGCTGACCACGGTGCGCACGGCCAGCCTGCGATCGCTCAGCGTGGGCCCGCTGGCAGCGCCGGCAGAACCGACACGGTCGTCAATCGCGTCCCTGTCGCCGTTCGCATCGCCGTTTCCGTACTCGTACCAGTCTTCGGAGTCGTCGGCGGCTTCGCTCGGGGGCGTCGCCGGGTCACTACCTTCGTCGCTGCAAGCCGATGCCAGTGCAAGGATCGAGACCGTGAAAGCGGATCGCATGACGTTCCTCCCGATTGCTCCCCATCGACGTGATGATTCCTGACATCGATGACTCGCTCAGGAATGGGGCAACGCGCGTGCCACCACTCAGCCACGCCAGGAGCCCGAGTACGGTCGGCACCGCGGCGAGAATTGCCATGTTGGGGCAGCGGACGAATGGCACAGCACGTGCTGCTATCTCTTTTGGAGCTCATGTCGTCGACGCCCGTGAGCAACCGCCAGATCCGCTGGCTTTTCTTGCGTGTCCTGGGCTTGACCTACCTCGCCGCGTTCGGCTCGCTTCGGGCGCAGCTGCGCGGCCTCTACGGCAGCCGCGGCATCGCACCGATCCGAGATCGCGTCGCCGACGCGCGTAGCGAGGGCACGCCCTGGCGAGAATTGCCGAGCTTGTTCCGCCTCGGGGCTTCGGATCGAACGCTCGTGCGGAGCTGCAATCTCGGGCTCGTCGCCGCTGCGCTGCTGACGCTGAACGTGGCCCCGCGAGCGTCCCTCGCAGCACTCTGGAGCCTTTACCTGTCGTTCGTGTCGGCAGGCGGCATCTTTCTGGCCTACCAGTGGGATGCGCTGTTGCTCGAAACGACCGTGCACGCGCTGCTGCTCGCGCCACCGGGGGCGTTGCCGAAGCTCGGCCGCGCGGAGCCGCCCACGGCCGCGGTGCTCTTGCTGCGCTGGCTCGCGTTTCGGCTCCATCGCCAGTCGGGGCAGGCAAAGATCACTTCTCTGGACCCCACCTGGCGCGATCGCACGGCTTGCCACTACCACTTCGAGACTCAGCCCCTGCCCACGCGCGTGGGCTGGTACGTGCACCAGCTGCCCCATCCATTCCTACGGCTGGCGACTCGGGCGGTGCTCGTCTGCGAGCGCTACGCGCCATTTCTGGCCTTTGCTCCGCGCCCCCTGCGCAAGGCAGGCTTCTGCCTGCTCTCGGGACTGCAGGCAGCCATCGCGCTCACCGGCAACTACGCGTTCTTCAACCTGTTGAGCGAGGCGCTCGTCTTGTGCCTGCTCGATGACCGTGCGCTGCCCCAACGGCTGCACTCGGGCGTGCGCCGCGGAAAACCAGCCGGCGTACTCCGCCAGGTGGTGACGGGCCTGGCATCCGCGTTGGTCTTCGTCGTCTCCGTGGCCGAGCAGACCGGGCGCAGGAGCTACCGGAGGCTCCCGCGCGCAGCGAGAAGGGTCATCTACGAGCTCCAGCCGCTGGCCTCGATCAACACCTACGGTCTCTTCAGCATCATGACCACACGGCGACGTGAGATCGTGATCGAAGCATCGATGGACGGCGAGAACTGGCGCGAGTACGAGTTCCGTTACAAGCCGGGCGCCGTCGACTCGCCACCACGCTGGGTAGCGCCGCATCAGCCGCGGCTCGACTGGCAGATGTGGTTCGCGGCGCTCGAAGCGCCCCAAGCCTGGTTCGTCCGCTTTCTGCTGCGTCTGCTCGAAGCTTCCCCTGACGTGCTGGCCCTGATCGAGAAGGCGCCCTTCGGAGAACGACGTCCACGCTATGTGCGCGCGATGATCTACGACTATCGCGAGACATCGACGCGAGAGCGCTTCCGTACCGGCGCCTGGTGGCGGCGAGAGCACGGCCGGGTCTACTTCCCAGCCGTCGCCCTCGCTCCCGGCGTCCCCCAGGCGCGGCTGTCACTGCGCAAGGAGGGCGTCAGCCAGACGTAGCCGAGCTCAGCTACCGGCGGCGGCCAGCGCCCCGTGCCGGCTGAAGAAGTCCTGAATCCGCTGCGGCGTGTGCCAGCTGATGTCGGCGGCGAACTCTTTCACCTCGACCTCGCGTGGCACGGCGGCGGCCAGCGTTTGGCGCAGTGCGCCGAGCAGGTGCGGGGACACCGCCGCCAGCACTTCTTCGGCCTCCCCGCGACGCGCAAAGTCGGCAGTTGCTCTGGCTATCTCGCGCACGAACCGTCGTTCTACCTCTCGGAAATGACCGGCGCGGTCATCGTCGTAGCCAAGTCCGCCACCGCGGGGCGCCCGATCTTCCCCGAGCGACTCGAGGCTGGTGAGCTCGCCCGCCGGATTGACGAGGCCCGCGATCTCCCGCAGGCGGACCGCGTCCGGCGAACCTCGTCGAGGCACGCTCTCCGGTCGGAAGAATCTCGCTCTGGCCCCGTCGGCGATCAGAATGAGGATGCGCTTCATGATGGAAACCGCAGCAAGCCCCGGGCCAACCCCGGCGCCCTGCCCTCACCGGCGTGGCAGCTCGGACACGACGGCGAGAGTGGCGCAAGACTTGCGCCTAGCTGGGTCCGGCGCAGGACCTGCGCGCGCCCGCGCAGCCGAGCTCGATGAATCTGGCGGAAACTGCCGCTGGTGCGGCCCTTGCAGCAGCACCGGCAGTGAACGTGATCAGCTCCACCAAGTGCATCAGCCTGCTGTCGATCCTGCTCCTCGCCGCTTGCGGCAGGGCGAGCGAGCCCAACCCCACGTCCGGACGAACTGCGGATGATTCCGGCGGATCTGCCAAGGGCGACCTGGGACCACCACAGGGCATACCGGCGATCGCGGAGCTGACGTCGCCGCCGTTCGTGCCCAAGCCGACCGGACGCAAGGCGCCGACCAAGGTCACCGTCGACCTCGAGGTGCGCGAGGTCGAGATGGAGATCGCCGAGGGCGTTCGCTACACGTTCTGGACCTTCGGCGGAACCGTGCCCGGCAAGTTCATTCGCGTGCGGCAGGGCGACACGGTCGAGTTTCATCTCGAAAACAACGAGAACAACAAGATGCCGCACAACATCGACCTGCACGCGGTGACCGGTCCCGGCGGCGGCGCCACGAGCTCGTTCACCGCTCCGGGCCATCGTTCGCAGTTCACTTTCAAGGCGCTGAATCGCGGACTCTTCGTCTACCACTGCGCGACGGCACCGGTGGGGATGCACGTCGCCAACGGCATGTACGGCTTGATCCTGGTGGAGCCGCCCGAAGGCCTGCCGCCCGTCGACAAGGAGTTCTACGTCGTTCAGGGCGACTTTTACACCGTGGGCAAGTATCGCGAGAAGGGGCTGCAACCCTTCGACATGCAGAAGGCGATCGAGGAGAACTCGACCTACGTGCTGTTCAACGGCGCCGAGAATGCGTTGACCGGTGACAAGTCACTGAAGGTCAACGTCGGTGAAACCGTGCGCCTGTTCGTGGGCAACGGTGGACCAAACCTGGTCTCGAGCTTCCACGTCATCGGAGAGATCTTCGACAAGGTCTATTACGAGGGTGGCTCGCGCTATCAGGAGAACGTCCAGACGACCCTGGTCCCAGCGGGCGGCTCGGCGATCGTCGAGTTCAAGGTGGAGGTGCCGGGCACCTACATCATGGTCGATCACTCGATCTTCAGGGCCTTCAACAAGGGCGCGATCGCCATGTTCAAGGCCGAGGGCGCCGAGAACAAATCCGTCTACTCCGGCAAGGAAGTCGACGCCGTCTACATCTCCGATCTGGCGGAGCCCACCGGCGCAGTGAGCAAGGCGACGCAGCAACTGGAAGCCGGCAAGCTCAGCGTCGAGGCGCAGATCGCGGCCGGCAAGACACTCTTCGCCGGCACCTGCTCGGCGTGTCACCAGCCCGAGGGACAGGGCTTGCCCGGGATGATCCCGCCGCTGGCAGCCTCCGATTTTCTGGGCGATCGCCGGCGCACACTCGAGGTCGTGCTGAACGGTCTGGAGGGCCCGGTCACGGTCAACGGCCAGGCCTTCAGCTCGATCATGCCGCCGCACAGCCATCTGCCCGACGACTCCATCGCCAACATCCTGACCTACGTCTATTCGAGCTGGAAGAACCCGGGACATCAGATCAGCCCGGACGAGGTGAAGCAGGTGCGAGCCAGCACCAAGCGACCGCCCGGAGCCGGGATCTGAGGCGTAGCAATGATCGCGGCGACCGTACTCAAGCTCCTGCCGCTCGTCGTCTTCACGTTCTCGCATGAACGGATCTCGAGCGCTCGGCTCGCAGAGCAGGATGAAGCCATGTCGCTCGTGCGGGGCGGCCGCTTCGAGCCCACGATCGCTCTCGACGTCGGCTCGGCCGTCGTGCAGGTGGACTCCTACTGGCTCGACCGAGACGTGGTGACCAACGGCGACTTTCTCGCGTTCGTCGTGCGTCACCCGGCCTGGCAGCGCGGGCGGGTTTCGCCGCTGTTCGCGGGCCCCGGATATCTCGCGCATTGGTCGAGCGCCAGCAGCGTGGGCCCGGGGGCGAGCGCTCGCCAGCCGGTGGTCAACGTCAGCTGGTTCGCAGCCAAGGCCTTCTGCGAGGCCCGCGGCGCGAGGCTGCCGAGTGAGCTCGAGTGGGAGTACGCCTCTGCCGCCGACGAGCGGCAGCGCGATGCGCGCAAGCTCCCTGCATGGCGCCAGGCGACCCTGGACTGGTACGCCCGTCCAGCCGGAGTGCTGCCGGAAACGGGTAGCGCTACGCCCAACTACTGGGGTGTACGCGATCTCCACGGTCTGGTCTGGGAGTGGGTGCTCGACTTCAACGCCATGCTCGCCTCCGGTGACAGCCGCGCGGCGAACGACGCGCAGATGTTGTGCGGCGCCGGCGCCACCACGCAGGGGGATCGCCAGGACTACGCAGCGTTCATGCGCATGGCCTTCTTCACTTCGCTGCAGGCCAGCCATACCGCAAAGGTTCTGGGCTTTCGCTGCGCCAGGACCGCGGGCGAGGAGCCACCATCGTGAAAGCAAGCGTCTGGATCAGCGTCGCCGCTCTGCTCGGCGCCATGGCCTGCGAGCAAGAGGCGCGCCCCTCGCCCCGCAGCGTGGCCGCGCCCAGCTCGGAGCATGAGAGCTTGCCCGCCGGCACTACCGCCAGCGGCGCTCCGCTCTACGATCTGCGCCTCACGCTCAGCGCCCACGACGGACGCCAGGTCGGGCTCGCCGAATTTCGCGGCCACCCCGTGCTGATCAGCATGTTCTACGGCTCGTGCGCCTACGCGTGTCCCACCCTGCTCTCGGACGTCAAGCGCATCGAACGACAGCTGCCTACTGCAACCCGAGAGGAGCTGCGCGTGCTGCTCGTGAGCTTCGACGCCGCGAACGATACGCCGGCGCGGCTGACGGAGCTCGTCGCCGCGCACGGCCTCGACGCTCGGCGCTGGCTCCTGACGAGGGCATCCGACAGCGACGCGCTCACGCTCGCCGCCGCGCTCGGCATCAAGTACCGCAAGCTACCTGCTGGCGGCTTCAATCACACTTCGCTGATCACGCTGCTCGCTCCGGATGGCAAGATCGTTGCCCAGAGCGAGGGTCTCAATCGCGACAACGCGGTCATCACCCGCTGGCTCGCCAACAGGAGCTGATTCAGCCTTCGCCACCGTCGACGACCTGATCGGACGCTTGCCGTGCAGCTTCCCAGCAGCTCTTGCAGAAGCAAACGTCGTTGACGCCGCGCGGGCTGAGCGAGTGAATCGCTCCGCAGCTCGCGCAGCTATCGACCCCGCGTTGCCCTGGCAGGGCACCATGGCGCCGTAGATCCGAGCGCGTCACGACTCCGACCAACCTGCCGTCGAGCGAGAGCACCGGCAGCGCCCCGACGCCGTATCTCTCGATGGTTTCGGCCGCCTCCGCCAGCCTCGCCGCTGGTCCGACGAACAGGGGGCAGCTGCTCATGACCGTGCCCACTGGAGCGTCGGGGTCCGCACCATCCATGTCGCAGCCGCACAGTACACCCACGAGTG
>DATLIL010000179.1:0-7377 GCA_035539475.1 Polyangiaceae bacterium | reverse complement strand
CGGCCCAGGCGGAGAGATGTCCGAAGGGGGCGCGGGCGGCGCTGCTCCGGGTGGGACCGGCGGCACCGAGAGCGCGGGCGGCGCGGGCCCGCAAGACGGCGTCGACGCCTTCGGCATCCCGATCCTCAGGCCCTCCAAGGTACCGGGCTACGAGTGGAACTCGCTGCACTGGGCCACTGGCGACCAGCGTACCGTCAGCGGGAACGATCCCAGCGATCCCACCGGCTGGAGCAACCGCCGCGGCGACACGAACCTGATGGAGATCGACGGCGCCGGCGTCATGAGCATGGGCGGCAACCAGCCGCGCTTCTACATCCAGCCGCAATCGGGCGAGACCGACCCGTTCTTTCGCGACGTCGAGTTCACCGGCTACTACCGGCGCACCGCCGACGATGGCGCGTCGAACTCGGGCTTCTCCGTCGGCCTGCGCGCCCACATCAACGGCCACGGCGACGTCGATCACTGCCTGGCCTCGACCTACTACCTGATCTTCCGCAACTCGGGCACGTGGATCTTCGACAAGGAGCTCGATCACCCGGCGGACTCTCCCGGCGAAGGAGGAACGCTGTTCGAGCAAGGCGGCGCCATCCCGGTCGGCAAGTGGATCGGCATGAAGTACCTGGCCTACAACCTGCCGGGCGACACCTCCGTGAAGCTCGAGGCCTACATCGACGCAAACAGCGACGGCGACGGAACTCAGCCCGCCCACTGGGTGAAGCTCGGCGAGACGGTCGATGACGGCAACTGGTCCGCCCCGACCGGTGACTGCGGCATTCCGGAGAACACCGTCGTCACCGAGGGCGGAGGCGTCGTGTTCATCCGCAACACGAGCGTGAGCAAGGTCCAGTACACCAAGGTGAGCTGGCGCGAGATCAGCAACTAAACCTCACTTTGAATGCGCCGGGGCGGCAGCGCGTCCAAGAAAGGTGGTGAGGTGCGTCTTCGTGCTCTGGCTGACTGCGGCTTGCGGCGGATCCCCCGTCGCCGCCCCATCGCCCCCGCCAGCTGCGGTGAAATCCGCCGAGCCTGAACGTACGGCCAAGGCGCCTTCGTCGGAAGAAGTCCGCTACGACTGCGACAGGCCGCTGAAGGACGACATCAGGGCGCGTCGTGTGAGGGGGATCCGACATCTCGACGGGCACAATGCTGGCGAGCGCTTTCAGAACCTCGACTGTCAGGCGCTCGAGCGCACGCTCCGCACCGAGCTTTACGAGTACGCCGATGCTCGACTGGACATCGCGAGCGCCGACTACATCGAGCAGCGGTGCAAGGACTACAAGCCTCCGCGGGGCAAACGCCTTCTGGTCAGCGATTCTGGAGGAGATATCAGCAGCGGCGTCCACCATCGGCCGCAGTCAGACACCAATCAACAAGTAAGTGGCGTCGACGAGCCCGATTTGATTGAGGTCGACGGCAACCGTTTCTACGCGATCTCCGGCGACAAGGTCGTCATCTTCGACACCACTGATCCGGGCAAGCCACAGCAGCTCGGCTCCTTGCAGGTGGAAGGGGCCGCGCGCGGACTGCTCGCGGACGGTCCGCACCTGGTCGTGTTGAGCTCACTCGGAACGCCGAACCCGAAGCGCAACTGTGGCCTCCAGTGCTGGGAGCGAGGCGAACGTAGCCCCGGGCGTTTGACGGTCTTCGACGTGAGCGATCCGCGCGCACCCGTCTCGCTGCGCGAGGTCGAAGTGTCGGGCTTCTGGCTCGGGGCCAGGAAGATTGGCGGGGCCGTGCACGTGGTCGCCCACGATGATTGGAGGGTGCGGGCCGAGCTGAACTTCGAGCTCGACCACGTGCCCGCGAACCCCGCGGCGGCGTGGGCGGCCTTCGAAGAGAAGCGGCGCGCGAATCGCAAGGCGCTCGAGCCTTTCGATCTCTCGACGCCGCTGCCTCGGGCCGCGGAGACCGTTCCCGGCCTGCCGCGCGCGATCACCGAGTGCAACGCGAGCCTGACCGCCGGCGAAGGGGGCGGGTTCACTTCCATTCTCTCGTTCGATCTGGCCGATCGGCGTCCGGCGCGGCGCACCCTGGTGCGCGGCTGGCCAGGTCCTTTCTATGCCACCGACCGTCACCTGTACCTCACGACGCCGCGCGGCGGGGACACACGCGTTCATCAGCTGTCGCTGGAGGGTGCGAGCTCGCGCCACGTCGCCAGCGGCATGGTGCAGGCTCGGATTCCGAGCCGGTTCGCCCTGGACGAGCACGAGAGCTTCTTGCGGGTGGTGACGACCGAGGGCACGCTCAGCTATCTCCAGGTGCTCCACGCGCAGGGCAGTGATTTGCGCCGCGTCGGCTCAGTATCGTTCGGACCTCGGGAAGAAACGCGCGCGGTACGCTTCGCCGGCGATCGGGGCTACGCAGTGACGTTCCCCGGCGTGGGGCGACGAGTCGACCCGCTCTTCGCCTTCGACCTGTCCGACCCCGAGCGACCTCGAGTGCTCGGCGAGCTCGAGGTGCCGGGCTTTTCCACCTACGTGCACCCGCTCGACGAGGGGCACCTGCTGACGATCGGTTACGACGCCGACCGGCGCAGCGGCGCGGTGCGAGGCATGGTCATTCAGGTCTTCGATGTCACTCGGCCGTCTCACCCGCGCACCGTCGACCGCCGTCTGATCGGCTCCGCGGGCACGAGCTCTGCCGCGCTGACGAACCACCTGGCCTTCACCTACTTCTCGCCGAAAAACCTGCTCCTCTTGCCGCTGACCGTATGCGAGCGCCGCAAAACCGCGGCGGAGGCAACCTTCAGCGGACTCATGATGTTCGGCGTCGGCTCGGCAGGCCACCTGTCGCAGCGCGGACGCGTCAGCCACGGTGACCTCACCGAGCGTAACTGCAACCTGTTCTGGACTCAGGGCGAGTCGGCGGTCGAGCGCACCGCTCTGCTCGGCGACTTCGTCTACGCCGTCGGCGACCGCACGCTCAGCGTGGTGGATCTGCGCGCCCCCTACCGCGCGAGATCCACCCTGCCATTGCGCTGAGTCGCCGGTCAGGCGAGGTCGAAGCGGTCGAGGTTCATCACCTTGGTCCAGGCCGCCACGAAGTCGCGGACGAACTTCTCCTTCGCGTCGGAGCTTCCGTAGACCTCGGCCAGGGCACGGAGCTGGGAGTTCGAGCCAAAGACGAGATCGACGCGGGTGCCGGTCCACTTGAGCTCGCCGGTCTTCCGATCGCGACCTTCGAATACGTCTTTCTTCTCGGAGGTGGGCTTCCACTCCGTGCTCATGTCGAGCAGGTTGACGAAGAAGTCGTTGCTCAGCGCTCCGGCCTTCTTGGTGAAGACCCCGTGTGGTGACGAACCGTTGCCGAGCACGCGCAGACCGCCCAAAAGCACCGTCATTTCCGGCGCGGTCAGCGTCAGGAGCTGCGCCTTGTCCACGAGCCAGGCCTCGGCCGAGACGCCGTAGGTGCCCTTGAGGTAGTTGCGGAAGCCGTCGGCAATGGGTTCGAGCGCGGCGACGGACTCGACGTCGGTTTGTTCCTGGGAGGCGTCGGTGCGCCCGGGTGTGAACGGAACCGTGAGCGAGTGGCCGGCGATCTTTGCGGCTTGCTCCACGCCCACGCCACCGGCGAGCACGATCAGATCGGCGAGCGAGACCTTCTTTCCGCCAGACTGGGTGCGGTTGAACTCGGCCTGGATGCCTTCGAGCGTCTTCAGCACCCTGGCGAGCTGTTCGGGCTGATTCGCTTGCCAGTCCTTCTGCGGTGCCAGGCGAATGCGCGCGCCGTTGGCACCGCCGCGCTTGTCGGAGCCGCGGAAGGTGGAGGCTGACGCCCAGGCGGTCGAGACCAGCTCCGAGACGGAGAGACCCGAGGCGTTGACCTTGGCCTTGAGCGCGGCGACGTCCTGCTCGTCGATGAGCACGTGGTCGACCGCCGGGATGGGGTCCTGCCAGACGAGCTCTTCAGCCGGGACCTCGGGGCCGAGGTAGCGCGCGCGGGGGCCCATGTCGCGGTGGGTAAGCTTGAACCACGCACGAGCGAAGGCCTCGGCGAACTGTTCCGGGTGCTCGAGGAAGCGGCGCGAGATCTTTTCGTAGGCCGGATCGATGCGCAGCGCGAGATCGGTGGTGAGCATGGTCGGCACGCGCTTCTTCGAGGCATCGTGCGCGTCCGGGATCGTCGCTTCGGCGCCCTTGGCGATCCACTGCTGCGCTCCGGCCGGGCTCTTCGACAGCTCCCATTCGTACTTGAACAGGTTCTCGAAGAAGGAGTTGCTCCACTTCGTCGGTGTCTGGCTCCAGGTGACCTCGAGCCCGCTGGTGATCGCGTCACCGCCTTTGCCGCTGGCGTGCGTGCTCTTCCAGCCAAAGCCCTGCTCGTCGATGCCGGCTGCCTCGGGATCGGCGCCCACGTGCTGCGTGCTGCCGGCGCCGTGCGTCTTGCCGAAGCTATGGCCGCCCGCGATCAGGGCCACGGTCTCCTCGTCGTTCATGGCCATGCGCGCAAAGGTCTCGCGGATGTCCCGGGCCGAAGCCAGCGGATCCGGGTTGCCGTTCGGACCCTCCGGGTTGACGTAGATCAGGCCCATCTGCACGGCCGCGAGAGGATTCTCCAGGCTGCGATCGCCGGAGTAGCGCCTGTCCTCGAGCCACGTCTTCTCCTGACCCCAGTAGATGTCCTGATCCGGCTCCCAGACGTCTGCGCGTCCACCGCCGAAGCCGAAGGTCTTGAAGCCCATCGACTCGAGCGCGACGTTGCCGGTGAGGACCATCAGATCGGCCCACGAGATCTTGCTACCGTACTTCTGCTTGATCGGCCAGAGCAGCCGGCGCGCCTTGTCGAGGTTCACGTTGTCCGGCCAGGCGTTGAGCGGCGCAAAGCGCTGCTGTCCTCTACCGGCGCCGCCACGTCCGTCGCCGACGCGATACGTACCGGCGCTGTGCCACGCCATGCGGACGAACAGGCCGCCGTAGTGCCCGAAGTCTGCGGGCCACCAGTCCTGCGAGTCCGTCATCAGCGCGGTCAGATCGAGCTTCAGCGCCGCGTAGTCCAGGCTCGCGAACGCCTCTGCGTAATCGAACTCCTCGCCCATCGGGTTGGAGCGCGAGGAGTGCTGGTGCAAGAGATCCAGCCTGAGCTGCTCGGGCCACCAGTCACGGTTCGACGTGCCGCCGCCGGCGGTGTGATTGAACGGGCACTTCGCTTGAGCTGTCATGCGAGAAACCTAGGCAACTCGCGCATTCAGAGCCAAGCGATTGATGTTATCGATTCGATAGACCCAGACTATCAGTGCGGCAGCGCGAGACGGAGCGATCACCCCATAGTAAGAGGCTCGGGCTTTGACTCGACAGAAAAGCCAGACGTGGTGGTCGCGTGAAGAAGCCGGCGTCGTCAAACACGCTGAGCTCGGCGCCGGACGCCTGGAGCTCAATCTCGTGCTCGGCGGTCGCAGCTACACCGTGATCCTCTCGCCGGCTCCGGACGGGCCCGCGTCCTGGATGGGATCCTGGACACTCGCAGGCAAGCCCGGAACCGGCGCCGTCGCGGCGCGCCTCTACCGCGCTACCGGCGGAGGCTTCGCGCTGATCGGCGACTGGAACGAAGACGGTACGACCTATCGCTGGACGGCCGAGTTCGTCAGCGGCTGACGGTCACCCGCAAGTAGGTCGCGGGAATGGACGTCACGTCCGTCTTGCCGCTCTTGTTCTGCCGCTCGAACAGGTCATTGAGCTCCTGTTCCAGCGCGTCCGCGCGGCCCGCCTTTTCGGCGGCGTCGAACGCGTTCATCGTCGGGCCGTAGTACTTGCGGAAGGCCGTCACGAGCTCACTCGGGGCGCCCGCGTGCTCGAACGTGAACGTGTCGCGAAAGAACGAGACCTTCTCGCTCGGCACACCCGCGGCGCCGAAGCGCTCGGTCACCTGGCTCTCCACGCCCCACGTCATCGGGCTGATGAAGCCCTCCGGAGGCGGCGGCGTGTAAGCAGCACAGATCTTCAGGATCTGCGCGACCAGCGTGGGATCGTTGGGGATCCAGTTACCCATCACGATGCGACCGCCGGGGCGAGTGACGCGCACCATTTCTCTGGCGACGTCGAAGGGCTTGGGCGCGAACATGGCGCCGAAGATGCTCACGACGAGGTCGAAGCTCGCGTCCTCGATGCCCTGCAGATCGCAAGCATCACCCTGCCGAAACTTGAGGTTGCCGAGGCCCGCTGCCTGGGCGCGCTTGTTTCCGGCTTCGACGAGGTTACGCGCGATGTCGACGCCGAGCACCTCGGCCCCGAGCCGCGCTTCGGGCAGCGCCGTGGTGCCGTCACCGCAACCGAGATCGAGGACCTTGAGGCCCTGGGTGATGCCGAGGCCCTGGACGAGCTGTTCTCCGCTCGACCTCATGCCCTCGGCGATGCGTGTGAAGTCGCCTTTTTCCCACAGCGCTTGGTTCGGATTCATTGGTTGATCTCCTTTCAACGCGCCGGATCCGGGCGAATCAGCACGGTGTCGACGATCGGTCGGATCTCGCTGAGCGCGAGCTCGGCTCGGTCGGCGTGTTTCTCGATCGCTTCCGGGCTGGTCGCTTCGTAGATGCAGACCGTCCCCAGGGTGCCGTCGGGCTCGGCCATGACGTAGGTGCGGATCCAGCGGACGTCGTTCGGCATCTCGTTGTCGCCCACGTTCTTGGAGCGACCGGCGGCGGCCTGCAGGTTCTCGGGGGTCTTCCAGCCGTTGCGACGAAGAATGGCGTACAGGTTCATGGGTGAGTTTCCTTGTTCGGGTTTCGACCGTCGTGACGAAACCGAATCTAGGGCTTGGCCCTTCCTCGCCCCTTACCCCGGCCTTACCTGAACAAACGCCAGCAGTTACCGTTACTTAGACTTCGAGAGCAGCGGCGCCCAGCCGGCTGAAGACGCCCTCGGCGGCCCCGGCGAGCGCTACGCCCCGCGGCAGTCTGCTCTGCGCCATGACGCAGCGAGCTGCCTCGTACGGCGAGCCGACGGCGTTGAACGCCTCGCGCGCTCGCTCGAAGGCGTCGAACGCCTCGTCGGCCTTTCCGCGAGCCGCCAGCACGCGACCCCGCGTCTGCTCGGCCATCGCCGTCCAGGCGCGGCTCCCGAAACGTTGCGCGACGTCGTCCAGCCTCTGAGAGAAGCCCTCCGCCTCCGCGAGGTCGTTCCACGCCAGCGCGACGCGCACGGCTTCGGGCAAGAGCAACGCGCTGCACGTGGCGCAGTGGCCGTGCCGGGCGGCCTCGGCGAGCCCCGCTTCGAGGCTCGCCCGCGCCGCGTCGCGATCACGTGCGGCCAGTCGATTGCGCGCGAGTGATGCGTGGATGCGAGTCAGGCAGTGCGAGCGCATCGCCGCGCGTCCACCCACGACGAGCCCTTCGTCGAGCAACGTGCGCGCGGCCTCGAGCTCGCCGCGTGCGGTGAGCAGCAC
>DATLIL010000178.1:0-3172 GCA_035539475.1 Polyangiaceae bacterium | reverse complement strand
GATCGATGGTCCCTGGACGATGGACCGCCAGTACTTCGTTCGTTTGCCGCAAGGCTACGACAACACTCGTG
This sequence comes from Polyangiaceae bacterium, assembly GCA_035539475.1. Taxonomy (GTDB): domain Bacteria; phylum Myxococcota_A; class Polyangia; order Polyangiales; family Polyangiaceae; genus PMG-095. The sequence goes on along the minus strand of DATLIL010000178.1, from coordinate 3,101 downwards.
CTTACCCGATCGTCATCCAGGGTCCGGGCTGTGGTGGCAACGGTGAGAACGTCTACCCTCTGACGGACATCGCCGATGACGTCATCAAGGTTGGCCTCACGCCGCCCGATCCCACCCTCGTCGGTCACGTCGAAGCACCGAGCGCCGGCTGCTTCGACGACAAGGAAGGCGACGACTCCGTCGACTGGCCGTTCTACGAGAGCGTGCTCGACACGCTGAAAGCACAGCTCTGCGTCGATCAGAATCGAGTCTTCGCCGCCGGCAACAGCAGCGGCGCCTGGTTCGCCAACGAGCTCGCCTGCAAGTATTCCGGCAATACCGAGGGCTACGCGATCCGCGCCATCGGCGCGAACACGGGCGGCCTGCCCACCGATCCGACGCGAGTGCCCACGTGCACGACCGCACCGATGGCCGCCATGTGGATTCAAGAAATAAACGACACGACGTCTTACTTCAACGGCAACAAGGTCGCCGTCGCTCGCGCGATGATGGTCAATGGCTGCACGCCCGGAACGACCTACGACGATGCTACGTACGAGGACTACCCGATCGGCGGCGGACAACCCGACAACACCTGCAAAAAGATGCTGGGCTGTCCCGCCGAGTACCCCCTCGTCGTCTGCGAACTGCCGGGGAATGGCCACGGTGCCCACGAGGCCGTTGCCGAGCCCGGCTTCGCCACCTTCTTCAAAGGTTTCGCCGCACCCTGACGCTGCGTCGCCGCACCTTGCGGGCCCTAGCGCACTCCCCGATACGCTAGGACCCGCAGACCCCGTCGCTGCACGTCTGACCGTCCGCGCACGCACGCCCGCATTCCCCGCAGTGCGCCGGGTCCTGGTTCAGATCGACCTCGCAGCCGTCCTCCGCCTCTTCGTTGCAGTCTCCCAGGCCCGACTCGCAGGTCTGGACTTCGCAGCCGCGCTGCACGCAGGCGAGTACTACCGCTCCCGCGGGTAGCTCGGCGTTGCAGTCCTTGCCGCAGGTGTCGCAGTTCTTCGAGTCGATGGCGAAGTTCGCTTCACAGCCGTCCGCCGGATCGTCGTTGCAGTCATCGAAGTCCCGCTTGCAGGAAGCAATGATGCAGTGGCCATCGGCATCGCAGGCTCCTCCCGCGTTGGCGAGATCACAGTCCTCGTCACTCGTGCAGAGGTCCTGGTCCGTTACGTCGACGCAGGCGCCGGCGAGGCAGCGCTGGTTGGCTGGGCAAGTCGTGCCGTCACACGCTCGTAGACAAAGGCCCTCCGGCGCCATGGGCTCCTCGGCGCAGAGCCTGCCGTAGGCCGCATTCTGATTGCTGGCGCAGATCGACGTGCCCTCGCAGCCCGCGAGCTCGGTGCACTCTTCGGAGCAGATGCCGCACAGGCAACGCCCCTGCTGGCACTCGCTATCGTCGCTACACGAGCCCAACCAGTTGGTCTCGCTGCCCGTACTGCGTATGGTCTGGCCGTCGCAGGCCGCGCCGAGCGCACTGCCGAGCGCCAGCAGCACGAGGGTAATCACGGTACGTCTCATGAGAGGACCACTGTCTCGCTTTCTAACGAGACGGCCGGGGCGGGAATAGTGAAGAAAGTTTCACTGGGGCCCGGTCACCCCGGACCGCGAAAAAGCTGCACGAAACCGCGCCTGCGCTAGGCTCGGCCCATGCTTTTCGGCCGTAGCTCGTTCCTCGCTTTCGCTTTGCTGACCTCTCTGGTCATACCCACCGCCTGCTCCGAGGATCCGCGTGTCGACGTGGTCGACGTACAGACGGGCGGCAGCGACGACGGCGGAGCAGGGGGTGCCGAGAGCATGGTCGAAGCTGGCGGCGTGGCCGGCATCGGCGGCACCACCGATGCAGGAGGGTCGAGCGCGGGAGCCGACGCAGGTAGCGGTGGCGACATCTCGCAAGCCGGAGGCGCCGGTGGCTCGAGCGGCAGCTCCGAACCCGGTACCGCTGGGAGCGGCGGCGGCGGCGCGTGCAACGTCGAGGTGACCCAGGAGGTGCTAGCGCCGGGCACGCACGTGGCGCTCTGCAGCGAGGTGACTTACGCCACCAACCCACCATCGTCGGGGTCGCACTATCCCACCTGGGCGGACTTCGGCGTCTACGACTTCCCTCTGCCTCGCGGCTTCTGGGTCCACAACCTGGAACACGGCGCCGTCGTGGTCAGCTACAACTGCCCGACCGACTGCGCCGCTGAAGTCGCGGCGGCATCGGCGTGGCTCTATCAGCTGAGTCCCGATGCGAGCTGTCCCACGGGAGCACCCCGTGTGCTGCTCGTCCCCGATCCGGAGCTCGACGTCCGCTGGGCTGCGAGCTCGTGGGGATTCACCCTGCGCGCCGATTGCTTCGATGACGCGGCGTTCAGCGACTTCTACGTTGCACACGCCGGGCAGTCTCCCGCGCCGGAAGCCGCGGTCTGCTCAGCGGGACCCGATTTGCGCGTGCCGAACGCCGAGGTCTGCGGCGCGAACCCGTGAGCTCGATCACGGCGCGCTGACGGACGTCACCTCCGCGGCGGGGTGTGGCCCCGCTTTCTTGGCACAGAAGCGAAAGCTCGTGCTTTCACCTGGAGAAAGAGGGTCGCTGCCGCTCGGCGAGCTGGCGGTCAAGAGAGAGCCACTCGCGCTGAAGATGGCGCCGACTTCCGAGCCCGCAACCAGCTTGGAGTCGAGTAGCCGGACGACGACGCTCCAGCTCTCCGCAGCGGCGGCGCCCGTGTTCACCACTTCGACGTCGGCGCAGTAGCCCTGTTGCGTGGCCTCGCTGTAGCTGAGCGCGGCCGAGAGCCTGGCAGAGCATTCGGCTCGGAAGGCGAGCGGCGTCTCGTAGCGCGAGGGCTGGGCTTCCTGCTGACTCGCAAGGATTTCTTCGATGCGCGTCCAGGCACCATCGAGCAGGCCGAGGTCGAACACGGTGAGCGCGACTTCGTAGTCGCCGGCCTGTTCGGCGACCAGCTCGACACACTCGCTGACGCTGTCACCGTCCACGACACGTTCGACGACCAGCGGCGTGAGCTCTGACGTCCAGGAGAACTCGAGCGGATCTCCGTCACTGTCGCTCAGCGTGGCACACAGGCGCTGGGTCTCGCCGCAGCCGACGAACGCGGACGGCTCCAGGC
>DATLIL010000177.1:0-9594 GCA_035539475.1 Polyangiaceae bacterium | reverse complement strand
CTCACGTCGACCACGAGCTGCAAGACGGCGGGAAGATTTTCGCCCTCCGTGCTCCAGCCGGCGCAGGCCGAGTCAGCGATGGCGTCGACCTCTTGCTGAGTCAGGTCGATGCTGCCGCCGTCGTGCTCGCCGCTGATGTTGGGTCCGGGGCCGTTGCCGCCGCCAACGACGATGTTGGTGGTGCCGCCCGTGGCGCCGCTGCCGTTGCTACCCGAGCCGTTGAGCCCCTTGTTGCCCTCCTCCGACGAGCCACAGGCCGTCGCAAAGGATGCGGCAAAACAGGAGATAGAAAGACCCAGGGCAGTCCGGATGTATTTCGACAACATGGCGGGAATCCCTTCGACGAGACGAGGTAGTGCTCTGCCTCACATTAGTCGCCGCAGGCGCGTTCGAGAGGCAGCTCCAGCCTCTCTTTCTTAACAAGCCACCGCCCGACAAATCTATCACGGACGCGCGACAGGGCTCATCGCGCACCTACCAGCGCGTACTTCGGCGCACTTCGAGTCAGCGAGGATCGGCGAATGGATCGTCGCTGACCCGAGGCTTTGTCTTCGGTTTCGCTTTCGGTTGTGGCCGCGCTGGCCGGATCGCCGCCGACGCGCTGGTCGCTGGGGTGCTCGAGGGGACTACAGCGATCGGGGCTGCCTCGATTGCGGACTCCACCTCGGGATGCTCACTCGCGACTGCGCTCGGAGTCGCAGCCGAGCTCGCCGGAGCTTCGTGAGCGAAAGACGTCGGCGGCTGTTCGCTCGTCGGACGGGTCGTGAGCCAGACGGCGACGGTCAAGACCCCCAGCCCTGCGCCGATCAGTGCCGGAATGACCAGGCGTTGCGGACCGCGTTTGAGCGGACGCGGGCCACCCCACGTCGCTTGCGTCAGCGTCGGCATATCCGACGAGAAGCGCGCCGGGGCAGCGAGCTCCGGCGTGGATTGTGCCCGGTTGGGCTGCGCGTCTTCGGCGAACGGGGCGAGCGCTTGAGCCAGCTCTCGCGCGCTCGCGAAGCGCTGCTCGGGATCTTTCTCCAGGCAGTGCAGCACGATGGCGTCGAGCTCCGGCGGCAAGCTGGCGCGCAGCGCGGAAGGCGCTGGCGGCAACTCTTCGGCGACCTTGAGCGCGAGCTCCATCACCGTCTCGGCCACGAACGGCAGCGTACCAGTGAGGAGCTCGTACAGAGTCGCGCCCAGCGACCACACGTCAGAGCGCGGACTCGCGCGGCGCGCGGAGCGCATCTGTTCCGGCGCCATGTACATCGGCGAGCCGAAGACGGCACCGGTGCTGGTGCTCTGCAAACCTGCCGGATCGGAGGTGGACAGCGTGAGCTTGGAGATCCCGAAGTCGAGCACCTTGATGCACGGCTGACCGTTGGGTCGTCTCGTCAAGAACAGGTTGGAGGGCTTGATGTCGCGATGAACGATGCCCTGCTCGTGCGCCTCTTGAATGGCCTCGCAGGCCTGGACGATGCACCGCGTCGCCAGCCCGAGCGGCAACGGTCCTTCACGGCGCAAGAGATCGCCGAGGTCCTCGCCGGCCAGGTACTCGATCACGATGTACGGCGCGCCGGTCTCGAGCTTACCGAAGTCGGTCACGCGCGCAGCGTGCTCGCTGCGAAGTTTTGCCGCGGCGCGCGCCTCGCGTAGAAAGCGCACCGCCGCCTCGCCGTCGTCCGGCGCCTTGAGCATGAACTTCAAGGCCACCTGGGTTTCGAGCTCGAGGTGGTGCGCCGCCACCACCACGCCCATGCCACCCATGCCGAGCACGCGCTCCACCCGGTACTTGCTCGCCAGGACGTCGCCGGGCCTGGGAGCTTCGGGGGGCGGGGTGGAGGTCATTTCAGCGCGGGCGGACGCTGCCGCGCCGACCCAAGACGCTGTTTTGGCAAAGCCGGCCGTGACGCGCAACCGGCCTCGCGTTAGCTTGCGCCCCGTTCGAAAATGAACAGGCATCGTGGGCTAGTGGCAGGAGTCGTTGTGCTGGCGTTTGGGCTGAGCCCGACGAAGGTCGTGCGCGCACAGGCGCCGGAAGGCGAGGCAGACGCTCTTTTTGCCGAGGGACGGCGACTGATGGTCCGCGGTGACTACCAGCGGGCCTGTCCGAAGTTTGCCGAGGCGGAGCGCCTGCGCCACGGGGTCGGAACGCTGCTCAACCTGGCCGATTGTTACGAGCGGCTGGGCAAGACGGCCTCCGCGTCACGGGTGTTTCTCCAGGCCGCGGCGGCCGCCGAGGCGGCTTCCGATGCGCGCGGCGAAATCGCGCGCGATCGCGCTCGTTCCCTCGAGAGCAGGCTGCTGCGGCTCACCATCGACACCTCGCGGGTGGCGTCGGTCGAGGGGCTCGAGATCTCGCGGGACGGTGCCGTGGTCGAGCGCGGGCAGTGGAACGCTCCCGTCGTGCTCGATCCCGGCCGCTACCTGATCGAGGTCCGCGCGCCAGGTCGGGAAACGTTCAGCCAGAGCGTGCTGCTCGGGAATGAAAGCGTCGTCATCGAGATACCAGGCTTCGCGGAAACGACGAAGCCCGCCTCGACATCGACTCCGGAACGCCCGCAGACCGCCCCCGTCGTGCCCGTCGTGCCTGACTCCAAGCCTGCACCGGCGGCGGCGTCACCTGATGGCATTTCCACGCAGCAGAAGATCGCGCTCGGCGTTGGTGGCGTCGGCGTGGCCGGGCTCGTGCTCGGCGGGGTCTTTGGCGTGCTGTCGCTCTCGTCACAGGGTGAGGCCGAGAAGCAGTGCAGACTCGGTCCGGCCCGTGATCAGTGTGACGACGCTGGCTGGGAGGCGAACGAAGCGGCCATCGCCCAGGGCAACGTTGCCACCGCCGGCTTTGCGATCGGTGGCGCGGCGCTCGGCGTGGCGACGGTGCTCTGGCTCACGGGGGGGCAAACGGCGTCGAAGGAATCCGCGAGCGGATTGCGGCTGCTGCCGGCGATCACGCCAGCCGCGCTGGGCATGGCCGTCGCGGGAGAGCTGCCGTGAGGCGTCTGCTCATCACCTTCGTGACGTTGTCGGCCTGCAACGCGATTCTGGGCAACGAGCCCCGCGACAGGTACGAGCCGGTGCCGGTTGCCGCCGGTGCAGCCGGTGCAGCCGGCGCCGATCAAACGATGCCGGCTGCGGGCATCGGCGGTGTGCTGGGCGTTGGCGGTGAGTCCGGCGCTGGACACGGGGGCGATACTGGCGCCGCCGGTGCAGCTGGTGCGCCGGATGAAGCTGGGGGCGCTGCGGGAGCGTCTGGTAGCGCCGGCGCTGGTGGCGGCGCCGGAGAGAGCTGCATCGCAGGCGAGACCACTCCGGAGCTCTGCTCGGCAAAGGTCGTCTACGTCTCCGAAGAAACGGGCGACGACACCTACAACGGCTGTTCGCCCTGCTCACCCAAGCAGAGCATCGGCGCCGCGCTCTCCGCGCTGGCCGAGCTCGCATCGGGCGAAGAGCTTTCGGGCTTTACCGTGCGTGTCTGTAGCGGCGTGTACGAGGGCTTGAGCTTGCAGCAGCCCGTCTCGCTCGAGGGCGGATACGACTGCACGACCTGGCAGCGCACGCCGGACTACGGCTACCCGACCTTCGACGCCTTGAACGAGACGACGCTCGTCAACCCGAGTGTGCAGGGAGCAACGCTCGTCATCGACGAGGCGGCGGTAGACGCGGATACTCACGTGGACGGCTTTCGCATCCAGGGTCGCGAGGATGGCAATCTCTACGGCACCGTCGCACTGAGCATCAGCAGCGGCGCATCACCGCTGATCAGCAACAACCGCATCACCGGCGGCAGCGGTGTGAACGAGATCTTCGGCTCGGTGGGCATCTGGATCGAAGGTGACTCGTCGCCCGAAATCGAAGGGAACTCGATCGAAGGCGGCAGTGGCGCCGGCACCAGCGTCGGCAGTGCCGCCATCGTCGTGCCCGGCGATACCAGCGCGCCTCACATCCACGACAACCAGATCGACGGCGGTAGCGGGCATGCCCTCGAACGGGGCTCGGTCGGGATTTACCTCGCGAGCAGCGGTGCGCTGACGATCGAGCGCAACGTCGTCAGCGGCGGCAGTGGCCTGCAAGACAGCCCCCTTCAGAGCGGCAGGAGCGCCACGGCGGCGGTCTGGCTGTCCGGCAGCGGCAGCTACACCGTTTCAGCCAATCACATCGACGGTGGCACGTCCGCCGACGACAGTACGATGGGCCTAGCGGTTTACAGCAAGGCTTCGGGTGAGATCACCATCGTGCGCAATCGCATCTACGGCGGCGAGCTCCAGGCCGAGGACGCGCAGACTCGAGGCATCTTCATCGACGGTAGCCAGTACGTCGTCATCGCCAACAACATGATCCACGGCGGCCGTGGTTTTCACTACGCCTTCGGGGTCTTTCTTCTGAACGCTGGCTTCACCAAGCTCGCCTTCAACACCGTCTTTGCCGGGGTGGTCGACAACCTGAGTCCGTTCATCAACGCCGCCGTCATGCTCAATGCTTCGATCGGCACGACCCTGCGCGGCAACATCCTGAGCGGCTGGGCCGACGAGCCTGCGTTCGGCGTCTACTCGACGTTGTGCGAGACCGAGTATCCCTTCGCGAAATTCGAGAACAACCTCGTCTTCGGCGGCCCCAATGGTGTGCTCGGCTTCACCAACACGAGCTGCATCTCGACCCAGATCGGGTCCATGGAAATGGCCGAGACCAGGATAAACACCTGTCTCGCTGACATGCCCGATCCGGGTCCGTGCGAGGAAAACGGCGGCTCGAGCGCCAAAGACAACATCACGATCAAGGCCAGCTGCATGAGCGACACCCGGTGCCTGACGGAGGCGGCCTGCACGCTCACCGATGGCTCGACCAGCGACTGCCTCACGACCGTTTTCTCGAGCTTCAACGCTGGAGATCTCGGCCGCACCGAGCTCTTCGCGGACGGTTGGCTCCTGGCTCCGGGCGGGGTCTGTGACTACGTGGCTTACGGCGTGCCGGCAGTGACACCCGAGGATCCGGACCTGTTCGAGCACGAGCGCACGGGGGACTACTACTCGATGGGCGCGCACGAATTCGAGCTCTGCGACTAGTGAGGGCGAGCCAGTGTCCGCGCCGAGCGTTCGTGATCACCGAAAACGGCGCGGCGGTGGCGGCGCGAAGCGGCTGTTCGGAAACGGCTCCGGCTCGTCGAGCTCGCTGCGGCGGAGGTCGTCGAAGACGTCGATGCCGCGCGCTTCCAGTCCGGCCGCATCATCGTAGCGCAGCGCGATCACGCGCGTGGGGCTGCGCGGACTCTGCCGCTCGAAGGTCACCTCGCGCACGCGGCTGAGGCGCGCCTCGCCGAACTCGGTGCCCAGGTTCTGGCTACGGCGCTCGGCGCTCGCTCCCTTTCGTTTTGGAGCTCTGTGCGCCGGAGAGCTGGATTTGGCGTTCGGCGCTTCGTCGCGGGCGACCGCCTGCGGCACGCGCTCTGCGAACAGCGCGACGCCGATCACGCCGACATTTTCCGGGGTACCGCGGCGGGCAGAGTAGCTATCTCCGGGATCGACGAAGCGGAACGCCGCCACCTCGTCCAGACTCGTGCGAAAGCCGTCGATCAGCAGCGAATCGTGCGGTCCGATCACGTAGCCGCGGTTGCTGACGAAGTCGCCCTTCTTGCCGCTGACCACGTCGCGGCCGTCCACGGTGACCACCGCCTCGACGCGCACGGCGAGCGGATTGTGGATGCGGATCCCGTAACGTTCCCCGAAGCGCCCGAGCACGAAGGTCTGCCCGCCGTGCATGAAGGAGCGCAGGGAGCGCCCGTCCGCGTCCTCGAGCGACGCGCGAATGGCGCCGAAATTCGGCGCGGGCGGGGGTCGCCAGCGGCGCTGGGCCTTTTCTTGGGCGCTGCTCGGTTCAGTAACGAGCAGCGTGCTGGCAGCGAGAGAGACACCGGCGGCGAGTAGCCAGCGCCTTGAGCCTTTGTTCAGCATCTAACCAACTCCTGGCGTTTTTCTATCTACGGCTGAGACAGCGCCAGGATCTGTCTCAAGACGGCGAAATCGCTGGCGAGGCGTTTGACCACGGTTCTCGCCTCCGCCGGACACGCACTCCCGACAAGGCGCTGTCCACGTGTCAGGGCAGTCCGCCGGCCGAGGAGAATTCTGCGTGAAGAGGCTGATCATTGCTGGTGGTCTGGTGGGTGGGCTGGTGCTCGCGTGCACTTCTGAGCCGGAACCGCCGCCTCAGGGCCCGGTGACGACGGCGGGCACAGGCGCAACGGGCGCCAGCGGTGGCTCGGCGGGCTCGACGGCGGGAACCGGTGGCAGCAGCGGCGCCGGCGGTTCGACGGCCGGCTCGGCCGGGTCGGCGGGTTCGGCCGGCAGCGCCGGGGCCTCGCCCTGCGCCATGGACTGCGCAGCAGCTGGGCAGGTGTGCGACACGACCACCCTGACGTGCATCTGCGCGCCGTACATCCCGGACCACTGTCCCGCGCTGGCGCTCTGCACCGACTTCAGTGAGGACCCCGAGTACTGCGGCAACTGCGAGACCGCGTGTCCTGCGACCTCGGCCTGCAGTGTAGGCGTGTGCACGCCCGAGCCTTCCGAGATCTACGCAGCGGCCACCGCGGACTGCGGCAGCCTGAACCTGCAGCTCGTCGGCAGCACGATCTACTTCTTGAACGTCGCCGCGGGCACGCTGTCGAGCTTGCCGGTCGCTGGCGGCGCGGCAACGGAGATCGCCAACGGTCTCACTGACGCGAGCGCGTTCACGCTCGACGACACCAACTTCTACATCGTTACCGGCATGTCGATCACCCGCATCCCGCTCGCTGGCGGTACGGCGGAGACGGTCGTCACCGAGACGGCGGCGATCTTCGACGTCGCGGTTCAGGACGACGTCCTCTATTACGCCGTTGGCACCGACGTGAAGAGCGTCGACGCCACCGGCACCAACGGTACCGGTGTGGTCGAGGGCACGGGTGAGTCCAACGGTGAGCCGCAGGGCGTGGCCGTCGACGGCGACTATGTGCTCTGGTCGGCTACCGTCGCCTTCAACGTCGAGGTCGCTTCGATCTCGGGCGCGACCTTGGCGATACCGAAGCTCGGCGCGTCGCAGGGCAACCTGGTGTTCGGGCACCGCAGCCTGCAGACCGACGGCACCAACGTTTATTGGATCAACGGTGGCAGCATCGAACGTAGGGGATACGACGGCGGCGACGGGCAGCAGAACGTCGCCACGACGATCGACAGCGATGATCCGGTCACCGCGTTCGCCATCAACGCCACCACCGTTTACTTCGGCGCCGGCGAGAACATCGAGAAGGCGGCCTTCGGCGAAGACGAGCTCTGGTTGGCTCGCGGCCAGGGCATGGTCAAGTCCGTCGTCGTGGACGCCACCAGCGTCTACTGGTCGACCGCCGACTGCAAGATCCGCAAGACCGCTCTCTAGTCTCTGGCCTGCGCTGCAATCACTCAGGAGTATGACAATGCGTGTTCCCGCGACGCTCGGATTGGCTCTGGTTGCTAGTTGGTCACTGGGCTGTACCTCGACAGCGGAGCCGCCGTTACCGCAGCCCAACAACACCGCCGGCACGGGTGGTGCACTAGGGCAGAGCGGAGCGGGCGGCGGCGGCGGCAGCGTTGCTACTGCAGGCAGCGCCGGTACTGGCGGCGTCGTGGGAGCGAGCGGCACCGGTGGCGGTGCTGGCACGGCCGGTACGGCTGGCACGGCCGGTACGGCTGGCAGCGCCGGTACGGCTGGCACGGGCGGCGGTGGCGACGGCGGCCCCTTCACCGTCCCGCGCGGACCGAGCGCTGGCTGCGGCATGCAGAACCTGACGGACGAGCCCGGCAACTTCACCAAGCACGACATCGACGTCACCGGCGTCGATCCAGCCTTCATCTCGGAGCATCCGGCGCAGAACAACGACGGCGGCTACACCTGGACGTTCCGCAACTACTTCATCCGCTTGCCGCAGGGCTACGATCCGAACAAGGCGTACCCGCTCGTCTTCGGGGGCGGCGGCTGTGGCAGCACGAGCGGCACCAGCGGTGACGGCGGTGGCTCGAACCCGATCCCGGACAGCGCCGACAACGACGTGATCCAGATCGGCCTCAGCTACGTCTGGAGCGGCGGCGCTTGCTTCGAAGACGGCTGGTCGAACACGCCGGACGTCCCGTACTTCGACGCGGTCTACGCCGACGTCATCTCGAAGAACTGCGTCGACCTCGAGAAGGTGTTCATCAGCGGCTACAGCAGCGGCGCCTGGCTTTCGTACACCATGAGCCTCGCGCGCGGCGGCATCATCCGCGGTATGGCCGCCGGTGCCGGTGGTCTGCGCGAGGAGCGCCCGACGCCTTCCAACATTCCCTTCGCGGTGGTCGGCATCACCGGCCTGCAAGACGGCGGCAATCCGATCCACAAGACGAAGGACGGCACCAGCTGCGCGGGCACCGAAGCGGAGGGCTGCTGGGAGGGCGAGACCATCTGCGGTTTCGCTGGTGCCGAGGACTGCTACGACACGGGATCGGCGGCCGCGATCGACCACATCCTCGACCTGAATGGCTGTACGGACAAGACGACTACCGAGCAGTGGGGCGCGTGGCCCGAGTGCAGGAAGTACACGAGCTGCCCCGCGGCCTTCCCCGTCGTCTACTGCAGGCCGGAGGGCGGTCACACCGACGGCGGCGAACGCTTCAAGCCGGGCGCCTGGGATCTGCTCTGGAGCACGCTCCCGCCGGTGCCGTGAGCTCGGCCGAGCTCTAGAACCGCCACTCGCCGCCGAGGCCTGCCATCGGTCCGCCGAAGCTGCCCCCGCCGGTGCAGTTGAAGTTCATGTCGCAGGTCTCGCTGCGGAAGACGGCGGCTCCGCCGGCGGTCGTGGTCAGGAACATCGACCCTGCGCCACCGTTGCCGTCGAGCAGCACGCGTAGGCCGATCTCGCCGTAGCCGAAGCCAGTGATGCCGCCGCCGCCGCCGAGCAGGAGCCAGTAGCCGCGCGTGACGGGGATGCGCGCGTTCGCGACCATGCCGCCGAACTCGAACTCCTTGTGGAACAGCACGAGGCTGGTGCGCGCGCTCAGGTTCAGGCCGTCCTCGGCGCCGAGGCGGATGATCTGCGCCACCGTGAAACCCGAGCCGGGGTCGAGAAAGAACTCGGGCTCGTTCACCGTCTGGGCGCCGAGGCCGAGGCCCATCTCGAGGTACTGTGAGTCGAAGCTGACGAAGGCGGCAGCGTTGGCGGTCCCGATGCTGTCCCTCATTTCCACGTCGCCGATGCCGAGCGGCTCGACGTACGCGCCGAGGCGCACGTGCTTCGCGAAGTGACGGCTGAAGCCGGCACTCAGCAAGATGCCGCCGCCGAGCTCACCGATCGCCGCGAAGGGTCGCCCCATCACTTCGAGCTGCCAGATGCCGCCGACGCGCGGCGGTCCAGACAGGCTCGAGGTCGTGGGCGCGCGTGTCGGGACGGCGAGGGCCCCGACCGGTACGTCTTCGTTGAGTCCGATCCGTACCTTGGCCTGGTGCTCGGCGACGTTGACGACGGTGCCGACGGCGATGGCCTCTCTGGCCCAACCTTCGTTGTGCTCGAGCGAGAGCTCGATGCGATCGCTGCGCATGATGCCGTCGGTGGCGCCGAGCGAGATCACGACGTGG
>DATLIL010000176.1:0-5823 GCA_035539475.1 Polyangiaceae bacterium | reverse complement strand
GATGGAGTCCATGCCGAAGCGGCCGAAGATCACCAGCGCCACGGCACCTGCGATGCCCAGGGAGGACAGCGCTGTCCGCAGCGGGCGGCGCCGGAGCTCACGCCAGACCATCATCGCGCTCGGGCCCAGGAAGGTGGCCAGCCCCAAGCGATCCAGCAGGCTCTGCTTGTAGTGAGCCGGAGCCGGTGGACGCATGGCCTCGGCGGGCGGCAGCTTCACCGCTGCTCTGATCGCGAAGAGTGCCCCGCTCACCGAGGCCGCCGAGCTCACGAGCAGCGCCGTGACGACGAGCGTCGGCGACATCACGAACGCTAGCTCGGGAAAGCGAAACACGGCCTGGTAGACCGTCATCAGGAACGTCCCTAGCGCCCAGCCACCGAGCAGGCCCAGCAGAGCGCCTGGCACCATGATGACGGCCACCAGCGCGAGGTAGTGGCGCGCCACCTCGGCGTTGGTGTAGCCCACTGCCTTCAGCGTCGCGAGCTCGTGGCGCTGAAGGCGGATCAGTCGACCGAGCACCAGGTTGAGCAAGAAGGCCGCCACGCCCAGGAAGATCAGCGGGATCATGCCCGAAAGCGTCGCGAGCTGGCCCAGCTCCCCGCTCAAGATGCGATTGGAGATCTGGTCCTTGCGATCGATCGCTCCGACCGATCCGTAAGGGGCGAGGATGCGGTCGAGCGCCGCGCGGACGGCGGGAGACGAGGCTCCAGGCTGCAGGCGGAGAGTCAGATCGTTGAACGCGCCCTCGAGCCGAAACGCGACCGCCAGCGCGCCGCGCTCCATCCACAAGACGGCGTAGCGCTTCGGGTCATCGGCGATGGCTCCCGGGCGGATGGCGTAGACGAACTCGGGCGACAGCGCGAGCCCCACTACCCGCAACTGGTACAGCTTGCCGTCGATCACGACCGGAACGTGATGTCCTGGCTCTAGCCCGTGCGCGCGCGCGAAAGGCTCGAGCAACACCACCTCATCGTCCCTACCGGGCTCCGGAAGCCGTCCGCTACGCAGGGACAGCGCGTTGGTCACGGGCTGGCCCGATCGCGGCAACGACAGCAGCCGCCCGTAGGGAGTGCGTCCCATGCCCTCGATGGGCAAGGTGACTTCCTCGCTGATGCGGGTGTCGACGAGCTCGACGCCCGGTATTCGCTCGATGCGGCGCGCTACCGCCTCTGGCGCCCTCTCCACGTGGACGAACACGTGCGCAAAGCGAAAGCGATCGTAATACGCCGTGCGCGCGGCCTCGAGCGACGCATACGCACCGCGCAGGGCGATGAAGCTCGTGATCCCGCTGGCGATGACGAGCGCGATGGTGACGATCTGGCCCTTCAGGCGCATCAGCTCCCGCACGAGCTTGCGATCGAGTGCGCGCATCTTCACCACGGCATCACCAGGAGAGCTCGCTCGCTTTGCGACGACGGCCCACGGCGCGCTCGCTCTGCACGAGGCCGTCCGCGAGCGTCACGACGCGGTCGGCGATCTCGGCGATCGGGGCGTTGTGGGTGATGACGGCCGTCGCCGTGCCGAGCTCCAGGTTCACTCGCTCGATCACATCCAGCACGAGGATGCCGGTTTTGAAGTCCAGGGCGCCCGTCGGCTCGTCGCAGAGCAGGATCGTGGGCCTCTTGGCGATGGCACGCGCGATGGCCACGCGCTGCTGCTCGCCGCCGGAGAGCTGCGCCGGGAAATGGTCGAGGCGGTCGCCGAGGCCGACCAGGTCGAGCGCTTCTTCCGGCTCGAGCGGGTCGTCGGCGATGTCGGTCACGAGCGCGACGTTTTCGCGTGCGGTCAGGCTCGGGATCAGGTTGTAGAACTGAAAGACGAAGCCCACGTGGTGCCGGCGGTACGCCGTGAGGCCGTCCTCGTCGGCGTCAGTCAGCTCGGCACTGCGGAAGAACACCCGCCCCGAGCTCGGAACGTCCAGCCCGCCCAAGATGTTGAGCAGCGTCGACTTGCCACTACCTGACACGCCGAGCAGCACGAGGAGCTCGCCGGAGTACAGCGCGAAGTCGACCCCATCGAGCGCCGGCACATCCACCTCACCCATGCGATAGACCTTGTGCAGATCCTCACAGGCCAGGACCACCTGGTGCTCTCCCGAGCTCGATCGGGAATCGAGGGCTGTTGCGCTCTGCATACCGAATCTCCGTTGAGCAGGAAGCGTGCCCCCCGGCCCGATCGTGCCGCGAGACTCCGCAGCTGCGTCGCTTGGGCCGATCCGCAACGGGGCCAGGGGAGCACTCCGCGCAGTTCCTGCGCCTAGGTGCCTGCGCTGCAAACCTTGCGCGACGCGGGGCGAAGACGGGCTGCGATCGGCCAGTCCAGCTCCGCCGGCGGCTCGAGATCGGCGGCGAGGTAGGCGCGGCGGACGTGGCTGCGAAACAGCTCGTCCAGCTCGGCGTCCCAGGTGCTGCCCTGGTCCTCGCCGAACCACCAGAACCAATCGCTTCCTTCGGCGGCGTAGAGCGCCTCGAAGGCGAGCGGCAAGCTCGCGGGCGTGTGCCCGGTTCGATCCAGCGCCTCACGAGCGCGGCCCAGGATCTCCCAGGCGTGGTTCTCGTCGGGGTCTCCAATCCAGGTGGCGAAGGCCGCATCGCGTGGTGCGGCGGGGTCATCCACCCACGAACCGGCGTGGAGCTCGTAGACCCTCTCCTGCTCGGTCGTCGGGTGCGCTCGCTGGCCGGATGAGCCATCCCCGTTCAGGTAGCCGCTGAATGTACTGGTCGCGACTTCCGCGTCCGCGGCCAGGCGCCGGTAGAGCGCGCGCAAGAACTCACGACCTCCGTCGGCGTACCCACCCCAGGGGTTTTCGCCGTCGAGCGCCACCGTCAGGACGTGGTCTTGCCGGCGGTCGAGGCGCGAGCTTATCCGCGCGTGGATCTGATTCACGAAGTCCCTGGCAGCCTGATCCGCGTCCGCATAGGCGTGATAGCGGAAGCCGATGCTGTTCGACAGCTCCCGCTCGCGAAAGAAGAGGGCGAGCTCCCCTGCTGTGCCTTCGCCACGGTAGGGACGGCAGAGCGTGTTCGGGTCGTCGTCGCGATACCCCCAGCGCCCAGAACGACCCAGCACGCTCTGGTCGGTCGCAATCCATTGCAGATTGTGGGCGGCAAGTACGGCCAGTGCCGCCGGGTTGACCGCGCCTTCTGCCGGCCACATCCCTCGCGGTCGCTGGCCAAAGACCTGCTCGTAGTAGGTGACGGCCAGTCGGATCTGGGCCTCGGCGTCGTCGGGCCGGCTGAGGTGCGGCACAGGCCCGGCGGGGCCGCTGTCGAGCAAGAGAGGCAGGATCGGGTGATAGAAAGGCGTGGTCGAAACCTCGATCTTGCCCGCGTCCTGCAGGCTGCGATGGAAGGGCAAGACGGCACGTAGCACCTTGTATTGCTCCGCCACGATCGCTTCGAGATCGGAGTGAGCGAAATGTTCGCCTTGCTCGATGAAGCGTCGCACCGAAACGGTTTCGCCGGTCACCAGCCGTACGTCACTCGTCTGGAACTCCTGACCGAACCAACACAGGCTGAACCAGGCTTGAAGGTCGCGCAGGTCGTCGACGCCGAAGGCGTGGTGCTCGTTCCTCAGCTTCGAGAGCTCCGCGTAGCGCGGCCAGCGCGCGATCTGCGTCCTTGGCTCCGCTCCAAAAAAACTTGCCAGGACCTCCTGCCGTTCGTCGGTGGTCAGCGATTCGGCTCGTTTCAGGGTAAGCTCGAGCGCTCGGTCCGTCCCTCCTCCCTCAGCGTAGTCGTTGAGTTGCCAGGCCAGCACCGGGGTGAGGTTGATGGTCACACGAACGGTCTCGAGCTCCGTGGCCAGCGCCGCCATCGAATAGTAGTCGCGCAACGCGTGCAGACGAACCCAGGGCAAGCGGTACGCTCCCTTCGCTTCGACGCCGAGGTCGCGATAGAGCGGTTGGTGCTGATGCCAGAGCAGGCAAAGTGCTAGGTTCGCCAAAGGTCCGTACCCGACCTCAGGAGTGCGCTCGCGACGACTCGGCCCACGGTACCTCGGTCGCTTCCTCGATCGCGCCGGTCATGGGCACGAACTTGCAGACCGCGAGCGTCTCGCTCTCCACGGAGCCGGGATGCATGCGCAGGCGCATCAAGAGCTGTCTGGAATCGTCCCCCACGGGCACGACCAGGCATCCGCCGGGCGCAAGCTGGGCGAGCAGCTCGGAAGGGACCTCGGGCGCGCTGGCGGCCACGATGATCGCGTCGTACGGCGCCGCGGCGGCGTGGCCCAGCGTGCCGTCAGTCTGGACGACATGCACGTTGTCGAAGCCCAGCGAGCGCACCATTTCGGACGCCCGGCAGGCGAGCTCGGGCACGATCTCGAGGGAGTAGACCTCGCGCGCCAGCAAGCCGAGCAGCGCTGCCTGATACCCGGATCCAGCGCCCACCTCGAGAACGCGCTCATGTCCCTTGAGCCCCAGCGCCTGGAGCGCCAGCGCGACCATGTACGGCTGTGCGATGGCCTGGCCGAAGCCGATGGGTAGCGGGCACGGAGCGTACGCCTGGTCACGTAGCTCCTCTGGCACGAACAAGTGGCGCGGCACCTGTTCCATCGCGGAGAGGACCCTGTGCTCGTGGATGCCTCGAGCGACGAGCTGCTCGCGGATCATACCCTGCCTTTGCTCGAGCTCGAGGTCGTGCAGGCAGTCCAGGACTTGATGGTCGTGCATCGAGTTTCTCCAGGGGATTACCAAGCAGGCCCCGTGCCGCGCGGCTTTTCCGGGCGGAAGCAGGGTGGACGCGCAAAACGTGCGTCCAGGGCGAGCCACGACGCAGCGCGTGCGCGCGGTCACGGATTCGTGGCCAGAGCACCCGGCGGAGCACGCTTGGCACCTTCCATGCTTGAGCGCCGTTCATGGCGAGCCTGACACAAACTAGGACCCCTCCGGACCTGGTGACCGACTGCTGCACACCGTTCAACCCCAAGCCATGGGACGACGTCGAGCTCGTTTGGCATGACAAGCCCTTCGTCAAGGAACACGTTACCAGCCTGTTTCATGTGCCGCTGAACATGGCTGCCAAACTGCGGCATGCCAACAAGCTCATCGAAGGCAGCGACGAGTGGGCTGACGGGAACATCCTGCTCTGCGACGAGCGGTCTCCCTGGCGCAGTGATCTCTACGTCGAGGTCACCGGGGCCGTGCCCGGCGCCGAAATGGTCACGCTTTCAGGGCGCTTCTTGACACGAGTCTACGACGGTCCGTTTCGCGACGCGCCACACTGGGTGGACGACATGAAGCGTCACGTCGCAGCCAGAGGCCTGTCCCTGCTCAAGCTCTACTTCGGCTACACCACCTGCCCGCGCTGCGCCAAGATCTACGGCCACAGCTACGTCGTGCTGTTCGCCCAGGTAGAAGACGCGCCCACGCGACGATCATGAGCCGCCCGGCCGATCTGGGCTCGAGCTCGACGCAGGCGAGGGTCGCCTACTTCAGCATGGAGATCGCGCTCGAGCCCGAGCTCCTCACCTACAGCGGTGGCCTCGGGGTACTGGCCGGTGACACGCTGCGAGGAGCGGCCGACCTCGGCGTTCCGATGGTGGCGGTCACGCTCGTTCACCGCAAGGGCTACGTCGAGCAACGCCTGGCAGCGAACGGCGAGCAGCTCGAAGTCGAGACCAGCTGGTCGCCCGAAGCGAAGCTCGAGGAGCTGCGCGAGCGGGTGCGCGTCACGATCGAGGGCAAGGAGGTGCTCGTCCGCGCTTTTCGCTACGACGTACGGGGCACATCCCCGCAGCCGGTCACTGTTCTACTGCTGGACGTCGACCTAGCGGAGAATGCGCCCGAGCATCGCCGTTTGACCGATCACCTCTACGGTGGTG
>DATLIL010000175.1:0-16132 GCA_035539475.1 Polyangiaceae bacterium | reverse complement strand
ACGCGCTTTGCGGCCGACGATCACCGTTCGTTCAATCGCCAGGGGCAGGCCTTCGATCGGGGCGAGACGTTTTCCGGCATCGACTACGAGCTCGGCATCGAGCTCGTCGAAGAGCTCGCCGAGCTCGTGCCGGAAGGCTTGTCGCGGGCCGCCTTTGCGCTGCGCTGGATCACCATGTTCGACGCAGTCAGCTGCGCCATTCCGGGGGCGAAGCGAGCCGAGCAGGTGGAGGAAAATGTCGCCGCCGCGGATCTTCCCGAGCTGCCGGCGGAGTGCATGACGGCGGTGCGAGAGCTCTACGAGCGCCGGGTCAAAGAACACGTCCAGTACCACTGGTGAGCGCCGACACGGCACGAGCGTTGCAGCGAGCGGAGGTCGACCGATGGCTGGAGTCGCGGCATGGTTCGACGTTCCGTTCGTCTCGCTCAGTGCTCACTGATCGTGGTTCTCGCGCTGGGCGGTTGCGGGAATTCTCCTAAAGAAACACGCCAGCTGGGCGTGATCACCGCCGAGCCACCGTGCAACACCGCGGTGCGTCTCGTCCCACCCCACGTCATGGCAAAAACGCGCGCCGAGCAGGCCACGCACGAGGCTCACTGCCCGATGCGAGTCTCGGGTACCACGGTGACGTCGAGCGACGTCGAGGAGGGTGTCGCCCTCTACTTCACCACTAGCGGCGACGTCAACGAGCTGCGCCAGCGCGTGCGCGAGCTCGCCACCACGCACGCGCACGACGGCGCCAGTCCGAGCGACGCCTGCGGCTGTCCTCTGCTCGGCGACAGGGGCGTGCCGCTGATGGCCGAGGCTTCGACCAGCGCCGAGCCGACGCCCGGCGGTGCACGCCTGCTGCTCGTGCCCAACGAGCGCAACGAGGTCGTGCGCCTACGGGCTCGCGTCGCCGAAAGTCTGACGCGGTTTGCCGCCAGCCACTGCGCCGGACGTCTCTAGTCCCGCTAGGGATAGGCGAAGTGCTCGACGCATGAGCCAGGACCCGAGTAGCAAGCGGCGTTCACGCAGGCGCCTCCGACGCACTCGCTGTCCACGCTGCAGCTCATTCTGACGCAACCGCCGTCGAGGCATTCGCCGAACTCCGCGCATTCCGCGGCGCTGACGCAGGGCGCCGCCACGCAGCGCAGCTCGGCGCCGCAGGTCAAGAATGGGCTATTGCAGTCCTCGGGCACCGCGCATTGCGGCTCGCAAGCTCCCTCGACACAGATCCCGGTAGCGCAGTCGGTGTGAGTCGTGCACTCGTGACAGGCGCCGCCAGGCGTGTAGGTCTGGAAGGCCGCTTCCATCGGGACGCAGAACGGGCGCGCCTCGGGGCAGTCGACGCTGTCGATACACTCGAAGCACTCGTTGCCGAAGCCGCTCCTGCCGGTGGCACAACGCGGCGCGTCGAGTGAGCAGTCATCGTCGGTCAGGCACGCGGTGCACTGTCCGGCGAGGTCGCAGACACTGGCGTAGGTCTCGAACCCTGGGTCCGTCTCGGCGCTGGGGCAGGGCGTGAGCTCATCGCACACGTTGCCGGTACCGTAGGGCGTCTCCGGCTGCGGGCCGCAGGAACACTGGCCACACCAGTCCGGCGCACCGCAGCTGTCCGACTGCACGGGCGTGGTTCCCGGCGGGACACACTCGAAGAAACCACCGCCGGTCGTGGACGTGCCGCAGTCATTCACGTCTCCGCAGGTCGCCGCGCCGGCACTTCCAGCACTTCCAGCACTTCCAGCGCTTCCAGCACTTCCAGAGCTACCCGCGTCGCCCGCGCTGCCACCCCGCCCTGCGCTGCCGCCTTTGCCGGAGCTGCCGCCGCGTGCGGTCGTTCCACCGCTGGAGCTACCGCTGCTACCGCCGACGCCCTCGTCGCTATCACCGCCCGCGCTGTAACAGCCGAAAGCCAACAAGGGCACGAGCGACAAGACAAGCTTCGTCATGAGGCCTCCGGTATTCAACATCCGGACCAGGCCATAAATGCCTGAAATCCTTCGCTACAGCGCGAAAGTCTGGCGCAAAGTGTGCCAGATCAGCGAGCGCGCTGGCGCAGGCGATCGACGCCCATCGCGACGACGATGATCACACCCGTCAGGATCTCCTGCACCCAGTTCGGCAGCCCGACGTGCGTGCAGCCCGCCTTGATCACGGTGAGCAGGAGCGCGCCGATCAGTGTGCCTGCGACCGAGCCCTGACCGCCCGACAGCGAGCCGCCGCCGATCACCACCGCCGCGATCACCTCGAGCTCGAGGCCGACGGAGTCGGTCGGATCGCCCACGGTCAGCGTCGCGTACTCGAGCACCCCTGCGAGCCCGGCGATCGTGCCGGCCAGCGTGTAGACCAGGATCTTGACGCGATCGACCGGCACGCCGCAGAGCCGTGCGGTGAGCTCGTTCGAGCCGATCGCCACGACGTGCCGGCCAAAGCGCGTGTAGCCGAGGCCGAGCGCGCCGAGCACGCCGATGACGAGCGCGATCCAGACGCCGACTGGCGGCAAGACCAGCGTACCGCCGGGTACGATCGCCATCAGCTCGTCGAGGCCGCGCGGATCGGCGTCGATCTTCTGCTCGTCGGCCAGGCCCTTCGCGGCGCCGCGCAGCACGCTCATCGTGCCCAGCGTGACGATGAAGGGCGTGATCTTGAGCTTTGCCGTCAGCGCGCCGTTCACGAAGCCACACAGCGAGGCCACGCAAAGACCCGCCAGCGCGGCCTGCCAGGGGTCCATGCCCGAGCGCAGCGAACGCGCCACCAGCACCGTGGTCAGCGCGACGGTAGACCCCACCGACAGATCGATGCCGCCGTGGACGATGATCGCCGTCATGCCCACCGCGGCGATGCCGACCACGACCGTCTGGCGCAGCATGGTCACGAGGTTCAGTCCGCGCGCGAACGTCTCCGGGCTGAGCGCGGTGAAGAGCGCGTAGACCAGGATCAGCGCGATCAGCGGTCCGACCCAGGGCGTCTTGAACAGTTCCTTCAGGCTCACGCGCTCGTTGCCTCCAGCAAGAGCTCGTGCTCGCCCCGGTCAGCGGCCGGACGCGCCTGGCCGAGCTTGCCCCGGCTCATCACGGCGATGCGATCGGCGACGCCGAGCAGCTCGGGCAGGTAGCTCGAGACCACCAGCACCGCCTTACCCTGCGTCGCGAGCTCGTCGATGATGCGATAGACGGCGGCGCGGCTGCCGACATCGATCCCGCGCGTCGGCTCGTCGAGCAAGAGCACGTCGACGTCGTGGTGCAGCAGGCGAGCGATGGCGACCTTCTGCTGGTTGCCGCCGGAGAGATCCGAGACGGGCTGGTCCGCGTCGCGACAGCGGATGGCGAGCTTGTCGATGAAGCGCCGGGCCATGGCGCGCCTCCGCTCGGGAAAGACGATCCGCGGCAGCTTAGAGAGGAGGAGGTTCTCGCCGATGCTCAGGCTCTCGGCCAGACCCTCGTTCTTGCGATCCTCGCTCAGCATGCCGACGCCCTGCTCGAGGCGTGCGATTGGCGACGCGGGACCCACATGAGCGGCCACGCGGACCTCGCCGCGCTTCACCCGGTCGAGCCCGAACAGCGCGCGCAGGAGCTCGGTGCGCCCCGAGCCCACCAGACCGGCGATGCCGAGCACCTCGCCGCGGCGGAGCTCGAGTGACGCCGACACGGGCAGGCGCTCGCCGGCGAGGTCGCGCACGTCGAGCACGACGTCGCCGGGCGTGCGCTCGGAGCGGGGAAAGAGCTCTTCCACGCGGCGGCCGGCCATGGCGGCGACGAGCTCGTCTCTCGACGTCTCCGCGGTGCGCCCCGTCGCCACCGAGCGACCGTCGCGCAGCACGGTGTAGCCCTGGGCGATGCGCTCCACCTCTTCCAGGAAGTGAGAGATGTAGAGCACGCTGAGCCCGCGCTCGGCCAGTCGCCGGATCACGACGAAGAGCCGCTCGGTGTCCTCGCGCGTCAGGCTCGACGTCGGCTCGTCCAGGATCAGCACGCGACAGTCGGATTGGCCGAGCGCGCGCGCGATGGCGACGAGCTGGCGTTCGCTCGGCGTCAGGTGACGGACGAGCGCTTCGGGCTTCAGACGGCCCGCCTGATCCGCCGCCGCCACGAGCGCGAGCGCCTTCTCGCTGATCGCGCGAGCCTCGCTCCGGCGCACCACGCCGAGGCGCGCCGGCTCCACACCGAGCAGGATGTTCTCGGCGACCGTCAGATCCGGACAGAGCAGCGCCTCTTGATAGACGATGGCCAGGCCCAGGGCGCGCGCCGAGAGCGGATCGCCCGGCGCGTAAGGCTGGTCGTCGAGCGTCATCGTACCGGTGTCGGGTGTGACGGCGCCGGCCAGGATCTTCATCAGCGTGCTCTTGCCGGCGCCGTTCTCGCCGATCACGGCGTGCACCTCGCCGGGCTCGACCGACAATGCGACGCCGGAAAGCGCCTGCGTCGGGCCGAAGCGCTTCTCGATGCCGCGTACGTCTAGTCTAGCCACTGCTTGAGATCGGGCTTGAGCAGCTCCTTCATTTCCGGCTGCTCCATGTTTTCCTTGTCGACCAGTGACGCGCCCGTGTCGATGCGCGGCTCGACCTTCTCGCCCTTCAAGTGCGCGGTCATGGTCTTGACCGCGAGGTAGCCCATCTTGAACGGGTTTTGCAGCACCAGGCCGTCGATCTCGCCGGCTTTCACGCCCGCCACGAGCTTGTCCGAGGCGTCGAAGCCGATGAAGCGCACCTTGCCGGCCAGGCCCGCCTTCTGCAGCGCGAGCAGCATGCCGAAGGTGGTCGACTCGTTCGGCGCGAAGATCCCGGCGACGTTGCCCTTGGCCGCGTTCTGCGCGAGCAAGAGGTTCTCGCTGGCGGAGTAGGCGCTCTCGGTCGTGGCGCCGCCGTACTGGTTGTCGCTCACCACCTTGATCTCGGGGAACGCCTTGATGCCCTCGAGGAAGCCCTGTTCGCGATTGTTGGTGCTGGCCGAGCCCTCCTGGTAGCGCAAGAGCACGACGTTGCCCTTGCCGCCGAGCAGCTTGCCCAAGCGCTCGCCCGCGAGCTTGCCCGCGGCTTTGTTGTCGGTCGCCACGAAGCTCGTGTGGTCCGTGCCCTTGAGGTCGGAGTCGAAGATCACGACCGGGATTTTCGCCCGCACCGCCGCTTTCACCGAAGAGCCCAGCGCCACGTCGTTGAGCGGCGCCAGCACCATGCCCGACACACCCTGGGCCGTGAACGACTGCACGAGGTCGATCTGACTCTTCAGATCGTCCTCCTTGAGCGGTCCCTTCCACACGATCTCGACGCCGAGCTCACGCGAGGCCTTGACCGCCCCGGCGTGCACGCTCTTCCAGAACTCGTGCGTGGTGCCCTTGGGGATCACCGCGATCTTCAGCTTGGCGCCCGCGGGTGCGGCCGAACCAGCCCCCGCGGCGTCGGTCGACGGCTCTTTCTTGCCGCAACCAACCAGCGTGGCGATGAGCGAAAGCACGAAGGACCGGCGAAGCACGAGCCGAGCTTAGTCGCTTTCCGCGCGGTGAGGGAAGGGCCATCTTTCCCGCTTGATTGCTGGTTTGGGGGAACACACCGGCGACGTCACTGCCTGTCGCGCTTCACGCTCTCGATCGACGGGCTTGCTCTGGTAGCGTTGGCAGCGGTGGCGGAGATCAGAACCTGCGCTCGATGCGCGAAGCCTCTGGAGCTCGGCGTCCCCGCCTGCCCGAGCTGCGGACACACGCTCGGGCGCGAAGGTCGTCCGCTGCCGGAAGTGCCTCGGTTGCTCTCCGCCTCGGAGCTTCATCGTGCCCGTGAGGCCGTACTGGTGGCCCGTTCGGTGAGCGCCGTCCTGGGTGGGGCGATGATCATCGTGACGCTGGTGATGGCCACTCACCCCGGCTTTTTGCTGAAGATGAGCGATGGTTCTCAGAGCCGTGCGCTCGGCAACGCGGCGCTTACGGTGCTCGAGGGAGGCGCACTGGTCGTCTGCGGCAGCGTGGGGCGCATGCCCTTTCTCAGGCCGCTGCGGGTGGCCACGGGAATATGGATCATCAACCTGGTGGATCCGTTTGTCTTCGGCAGCCTCGTGGCGGGGATGCACAGAGTCTTACCTGTCGTCGGCGTGTTGCAGATGCTGCTCAAGCTGGTCGTGTTGCTGACGCTGGTGTGGGGGCTGAAGGCAGCCTTGCGCATCCACCGGAGCGGGAGAATGGATCGCGAGCACACGCCATGACGGCCTCGCTCTGCATTCCGCGGGCGCGCGCTGCAGGCCTCGCCGGAGCCCTGCGGGCGCTGTGGACATTGCCGACGACCGTGGCGGGGCACGCTTTCGCTCGGCTTGCCGGCTGTGGACGTGCGCGGCGCATTGGCGGCTCAGCGGCGCCGGCGTACCTCTATCACCTGCCAGCGGGACGTCTTCGTGGTCTCGGCGCCATCGCCATCGGTCACGCCATCGTGGTCGAGCCGGCGTTCATCGCCGGGCGCGAGGCGTGGATCCTGGCGCACGAGCTGTCGCACACCAGACAGCACGACTGGCTCGGTCCGCTCTACCTGCTCGTTCATGGTGTCTTTCAGCTCCTCAGTGCGCTGGCCAGCCTGATCCGCCCCGTACCAGGGTTCCCTGCCCAGCATGCCTACAACCCGCTCGAGCGAAGGCTCTTGTGCGTGCCGTTCGACGTGCTGGCGGCTCCCGAGCCACCAGCCGGAGAACGCGCGCAGGACGTGCTGCGCGCGTTCGGCCTCGCGGACTCACCCAGCTAACGGAGGAGGACGAGGCGCGGCCCCGCGGAGGTGTCTTCGACCGCGAAGCCGCGCTGAGCGAGCTCGTCGCGCAGAGCGTCGGCGCGGGCGAAGTCCCGTTGATTTCGGGCCTCCTCGCGCCGATGCAGCAAGCCGAGCGCGGCCTCGTCGCTCACCGCCGTGGCGGCGGCGCGCTTCATCGACAGGCCGAGCTTCTGGCCCAGCTTGCGTACGAGGCCCGCTCGTTCTGGTGGCGGCAGGCTGGCGTCGCGCGCGGCTTCCCACAGCACCGAGACAGCTGCGGGCCCGTCGAGATCGTTGGCCAGCGCCTCGAGAAAGCGCGCGACGTGATCGGCGCCGACGACGAAGGCAGGTGCAGCGCTCGGAGCGCGCTCGGAGATGGTGCACAATCTCTCGTAAGCGGAGCGCGCGGCGCTCAGGCCTTCCCAGCCGAACTCCAGCGGCTTTCGGTAGTGCGCCGTCAGCGTGTAGTAGCGGAACACGTCGGGCGAGAAGCCTGCGTCTGCGAGATCGTCGAGGTTCAGCGTGTGGCCGAGCGACTTCGAGACCTTGGCCCCGTCGATGAGCAGCCAGCCGGCGTGCAGCCAGTAGCTCACCCAGGGCCGGACGCCGAGGGCGTTTTCGGATTGCGCGATCTCGTTGGTGTGATGCACCGCCACGTGATCGATGCCACCGGTGTGAATGTCGAACTGCTCGCCGAGGTACTTCGTTGCCATCGCGCTGCACTCGATGTGCCAGCCCGGAAAACCCACGCCCCACGGACTCGGCCACTCGAGCTGGCGGCGCGGACCGCTCGGTGGAGACAGCTTCCACAGCGCAAAGTCCGCGGGGTGGCGCTTCTGGTTCGCCGCGTGCACCCGCGCGTGCGCGGCGCTGGGCTCGAGTCCGCCCAGCGCGCCGTAGCGTGGGTCCTTGCTGGTATCGAAGTAGATCCCGTCCTCGAGCCGGTAGACGAACCCGCGTTGCTCGAGCACCTCGATCATCTTGATCTGCTCGGGGACGTGATCGCTGGCCGCGCACCAGACGTCGGGCGCGAGCACGCCGAGCCGGCGTAGGTCTTCGCGAAAGACCTCGGTCCAGCGGCGTGCGATGCCGAGCGCGCTCGTGCCCTGGGTTTGCGCCGCGCGCTCGACCTTGTCGTCGCCCTCGTCGGCGTCGCTGGTCAGGTGCCCCACGTCGGTGATGTTCATCACGTGCTGCACGCCGTAGCCGAGCAGGAGCAGCGTCCGCTTGAGCAGATCGCTGAACAGGTACGTGCGCAGGTTGCCGATGTGCTGGCGTGAGTAGACGGTCGGGCCGCAGCTGTAGATGCCGACGCGATCGGGGTCATAGGCCCGAAAGGGTTCGACGCTGCGGGTCAACGTATTGAAAAGCTTCAAATCTCGCATGGTTGCCTCCGGTCGCGCTCTCCGCCGGCTGCACCGACGCGCTCGTGACGACGAAAATCCGGCGCAGCGGCGCCGCGCGGGCGCTCAGCTACGCCGGCAACGACAGCAACAAACGCTCACGATCGCGGAGCTCGTTCGCGGGGGCGAAGACTCGTGCGGAGAGCGCATGACTCCTGAAAGGTACTTCAGGATTGCGCGGTGCGCCATGGTGGTGCGCCATGACTGCGAATCGCCGCCACCCGCGCAGAAATCTGAGCTTTCGCGCAAGCCAAGATTGGCTATTGGCAGCGCCGTGACTAAATGTTACCGGTAACATCGCGTCGTTGCGAAAGGGTGCTGCTTTGAACCACTGGCGATCGTTCGGCTGTTTTCTCGTCCTGGGTGCGGGCGTGCCCCTCGCCACCGGCTGTTCCGAAGCGGCTCAGCCTCCGGCAGGCCCGATATCGCAGGCTGGCACTGCCGGCGTAGGCGGCGGTGGCGGCGGCGCGGGCGGCGCCGGCGGTACGATGGCGGGCGCGGCTGGCACGGGCGGTGGCCTCGTCGGCGGCAGTGCCGGGACCGGAGGCGTTGCGGGCGGAGGTAGCGGCGGTGGAGGTAGCGGCGGTGCACCGCCGGTCGAGCTCTGTCACTTGCCTCCCATCGACGAGACGGCGCTCGCGGCGACACCTCCACTCGGCTGGAGTAGCGCGCGGCTCGGCTGCAGCGTCAGCGAGCAGACCGTCAACGCGGCCGCCGACGCGCTCGCCAGCAGCGGGCTCAAGGACCTTGGTTATCAGTACGTCAACATCGACGGCTGCTGGCAGGCAGGCTCGCGTGACGGTGGTGGCAACCTGGTCCCCGACGCCACGCGCTTTCCGGGCGGCATGAAGGCGCTGGCTGACTCCGTGCACGGCAAGGGTCTGAAGCTCGGTCTGGCCGTCGGCGCCGGGACCACCTGCTCCGCGCTGCCGGGCTCGGTCGGCAACGAAACCAAGGACGCCGCGCAGTTTGCCGCCTGGGGCATCGACCTCGTCAAATACGACAACTGCAGCGGGACCGAAGCCAACGAAACCGACGGCGTGAACTTCAAGGCCATGGCCGCCGCGCTGGCAGCTTCGGGACGCCCGATCCTGCTGAGCGTGTACGCGTACCACCAGCTCGACGAGACGTCGGAGCACAACTTCCGCGAATGGATGGCCTACAGCGGCCAGATGTGGCGCAACACCGGCGGCCAGAACGATTCGTGGGAAGCCATCCTCAAGAACCTGATCTCGCAGTCGGAGTCCGAAGCCTGGGCCGGACCCAGCCGCTGGGGCGACGCCGGAACGCTGTTCATGGCCGACGACCTGAACGAGGCAGAGACGCGCTCGCACTACAGCCTGTGGGCGATCATGGCCTCGCCGCTGCTGATCACGGGCGACATCGCGACGCTGCCCCAGACGACCAAGGACTTGCTCCTGAACGCGGACGTGCTGGCCGTCAATCAGGACCCGACGGGTCTGCAGGGCACCCGCATCGGCGCCTCGGGTGAGAACGGCGCGAACGGCCTGGAGGTCTGGTACAAGCCGCTCACGGCCTGCGGTGAACGAGCGGTCGTGCTCTTCAACCGTAACGACTCCGCGCAGAACCTCTCCGTTTCCTGGTTCGACATCGGCCTGGCGCCGGGGGCGGCCAGCGTGCGCGACCTGTGGGCAGGCACCGATCTCGGGATGGTCAGCGACAGCTTCAGCACCAGCGTTCCGGCGCACGACGTGGTGTTCCTGAAGATCACCGGCAGCGAGGCGCCTCTCGCCGCCGGCACGACGCAGATCAGCGATCTTCCCTGGTACTACGCCACCAACGGCAACGGCCCCGTCCAGCGCGACACCAGCAACGGCGAGCGCCAGGCTACCGACGGCGGGACCCTGAACATCAACGGACAGACCTACGAGAAGGGCCTCGGTGTCCAGGGCGGCGCGCTGGTGCGCTACCGCCTGGACGGCAAGTGCACGAAGTTCACGGCCGACGTCGGCTGCGACATGGAAGCCGGCAGCGCCTGCTCGATGGCGCTCAGCGTCTGGGCCGACGGCACGGAGCTCTACAACAGCGGCCTGATGGAAGACGGTCAGCCCGCCAAGCAGGTCGACGTCGATCTGACCGGCGCCAAGGATCTCTGGCTCTTCGCCGACGACGGCGGCACCAACGACGACGGCCAGCGCCACGGCGACCACGCCGACTGGGCCAACGCCCAGCTCACCTGCCAGTAACTAGGGCAGCTCGAACTCGGCGACCACGGGCGCGTGGTCCGATTCGGGGAAGTTCACGTCGGTGCGGAACGCGCCGGATTCGTCCGGCAGGTTCTCGTTATGGATGGCAGTGCCGCGGTAGTACGCGAGCAGCGGACGCGAGACCAGAACGTGGTCCAGCATGTTTCCGTGCCCGAGGTGCCACAGCGAGTAGCGTGAGGTTCCGGGTACGGTACTCTCGCAGGGCACCAGCACGCGAGGCCCGAGCGCCGGGTTACCGGTCTCCTCGACGGGGCCGCGGATGGTCGTGACCGCCAGGTCGTGGCTGTCGTCATTGAAGTCGCCGCACACCGCGATGAACGCGTCCGGCTCGGCATCGAAGATCTCGTCGACCAGAATGCGCGCCTCGAGCGCCTGACCCACGCGCTTGATCGTGGAAATGAAGAAGCCCTCCGCCCAGCCGGAAGCCGTGCGCCAGGTGTACTGATTCAGTTGCTGTCCGTCGATCGCGCTCGGCAGCTTCGACTTGAGGTGTAGATCGATCAGGTGCAGCACGCGGCCGGCGCCCAGGTCGAGCTTGGCGTAGAGCATCGGTCGCTCCCAGGTCACGTCGCTCGCCTCGGTCTCGGGCGGGCTAGCCGTGACCTTTTGATACTTGGGCTGCGGGGCCCTGTCGTGCTTGAGCTGCTTCGCGTCCAGGATGGGAAAGCGACTCAAGATCACCAGGTTTCGAACGTCGTAGGGGTTGTTGCCCGCCGTCTTGGTGTGCGTCATCGTGTAGCCCGCGTACTGCGTGCCTTGAATCAGCGAGCCCAGTGCGGCGAGGGTGCGCGCGCCGCCCTGCTCCTGGCCGTTGACCTCCTGCAGCACCAGCACGTCGGCGCGCAGGCGCACGAGCTGTGGACGCATGACTCTCACCCGCTCGGCGAGGGTCGGCTTGTCACCGGGCTCGTCGTCGAGGTTCTCGAGATTGAACGTAGCGATGCGAAGCGGTGTGGCCATTCGAATCCTCCTCCTGCTCGCCCACGAACAGGCGAGCTTCCCTGTCCACCGAATCGTAGCGATCGAGTTGCGGTCAATGGTAATTGCTTCGCATCGGCCAACGAGCGCATGATGAACTTGATGAATTTCGTGTGTCGCCCTGTGGCGCCCCTGGCCATTGCGCTGGCGTTGCTCGGATTTTCCCTGCCGGTTTCGGCGCAGGAGGCGTGCTTCGTGCGCCTCGACAACGGCGTCGACATGACGGGCTGGCAGAAGAGCGCCACCAACCATCACGGGCCGGGCGACGGCTGGACCGTCGAAGACGGTGCGTTCGTCGGCCGGCAGACGGCGGGCCAGCAGGGCGGCATCTTGATGACCGAAGCGTCGTATCAGGACGTCGAGGTCGTGTTCGAGGTCAAGATCGACTGGGGCTGTGACTCCGGCTTCTTTTTTCGCACTACCGCTGGGGATCGCTCCTACCAGGTCAACGTCGATTTCTTGCAAGACTCGGGGGTGGGCACGATCTGGGGTGAGAGCTTTTCGCAAGAGCTCCGGGTGCTGCCTTACATGCTGACCGACATGGGCAACACCGCGGTCGCGGCGCCCAGCGAGACGCCGCTGTTCGATGTCAGCACGTGGTCGACCATCTGGCACAAGGACGACTTCAGCGAGATGCGCGCGCGCATCGAAGGCAATCCGCCTCGCATCCAGGTCTGGATCAGCGACGTGCAGGTGATGGACTTCACCGACCAGCAGCTGCGTGGCGAAATCGAAGCTGCAGGCCCGCTCGCGATCCAGGTTCACGGCGGCGCTGAACGTTGGATCGATGGCGGCACGGTCCAGTACAAGAACATCCGCGTGAAGGACTTGACGGTCCCGTGCGACGAGCCGGATCCGGGCGTCGGTGGCGCTGGAGGCGAGGGCAGCGCTGGCGGCGGGTCGACGAGTGTCGCGGGCACTGGCGGATCAGGCAGCGGCGGGCAGCCCACGGCGGGCTCTGCCGGGACGCCGAGCGCTGGGGCATCTGGCGGCATGTCGAGCGCGGCGGGCAGCGCGGGAACGCCCGGAAGCAGTGGCGGCGGTAGCGCTCCGGTCACTCCGGCTGCGAGCAGGGCTGACAGCGGCGGGTGTGGCTGCAGGACTGCGTCGAATGGCGCGGCCCATGAGTCGTGGCTCGTGCTGCTGCTGGGTGTTGCGGCGCTGCAGCGCCGGCGCAGCGGCCGCGGATCCTCGGCAAAGTTTGGCTGTCGATAGAATCACGTCGCACCTGCGCACACCGAAAAAATCGAGCGTCAGCGCGTGCGAGCGACGGGCATGTCCGCGTCTTTCGCCGGGGATCCCAAATTTTGAAAGAAAAAATTTGGGCGGACACTGACCTGTCATGCGGGACGTGGCTGGCACCCTCAGCAAGGCGAACTTCTATCTCGGGATCGCCGCGCTGCTCGGCACTCTGTCGTGCACCGGTGTGATCGAGAGTGACTCGCAATCTGGCTCGTCCAAAGGGCCTGACGGCCCTCCCGTCGTCGAAGCCGACGGCATCGCCACCGATCCGGGGCGAAGCCCGATGCATCGCCTCAACACGACCGAGTACAACTACACGGTCGCGGACGTTCTCGGCACGACGCTGCAGCCTGCCAACGCCAACTGGCGCGGCGGCGAGATCGAGGGCTTCGATAACGTCGCCTCCGTGCTCGGCGTCGACGAGACGCAGTACAGCCTCTATGTGGACGCGGCCGAGGCGCTTTCCAACGACGTCTTCACGCAGCCCGCGCTGAAGGCCAAGTTCGTCACCTGCGCCACGGTGGACGACACCGCCTGTGTTCAGGACGTGATCACCAAGGCCGGTCTGCGCATCTTCCGCCGCCCGCTGCGCACCGCTGAAATCGCCACCTATCAGAAGGTGTACACGGCGGCGCGCGGTCTCGGACAGGACCACGACGGCTCGCTCCAGGCCGTGCTCTGGTCGCTGCTCTCGAGCGCTGAGTTTCTGTTCCGCATCGAGCTGCCCAAGGGTACGGGCAAACGCGCACTCGACGGCTACGAGCTCGCCTCTCGCCTCTCGTATTTCTTGTGGAGCAGCGCTCCCGACGACTTGCTGCTGGACGCGGCCTCGAAGAGCACACTCGGTACGGACGCCGAGGTGCAGGCCACCGTCGATCGCCTGCTCGCCGACCCGAGGTCGAGTCGCTTCGTCGAGAGCTTTGCGGGGCAGTGGCTCGGCGGCCGTGAAGTGCTCACGCATCCCGTCGCTCCCGATCGCTTCCCGGAGTGGACCGACGCGGTGGCCGCTGCGGCGCAGAAGGAGGTCTACACCTACTTCGACGGTTTCCTGCGCAGCAAGCGCAGCTGGATGGACTTCCTGAAGGCGGACCTCGGCACTCCTGATGCGGCGCTGGCTCCGCTCTACGGCGCCGCGGCCACCGACACACGTCTGGGTTTCATGGGCCTGGC
Source organism: Polyangiaceae bacterium (assembly GCA_035539475.1). Taxonomy (GTDB): domain Bacteria; phylum Myxococcota_A; class Polyangia; order Polyangiales; family Polyangiaceae; genus PMG-095. Next base: position 2,411 of record DATLIL010000175.1, on the reverse strand, counting down.
CGGCTTCCTCGCCATCTCGTCGATGGATCGACGCACCTCGCCCACGCTGCGCGGCAAGTGGGTGCTCGGCAATCTGCTCTGCCAGGAGGCGCCGCCCCCGCCCAAGGACGTACCCAAGCTCGAGGTGAGCGGGGCTGATCTCGAGAACGGCAACGTCCGCCAGGTGCTGGAGGCGCACCGCGAGCGCATCGACTGCGCGGGCTGCCACGCCATCTTCGACCCGTTCGGGCTGGCGCTCGAGAAGTACGACGCCATCGGTCGCTACCGCGAGACCTACGGTGACGGGTCGCCGATCGACGCGTCGACCGCGCTCGGCCCTTCAGCGGCCTATCCGAACGGCGTTTCGTTCGAGGGCATCACCGGCGCCGCGGACGTGGTGACCGGCGCGCCCGAATACAAGAGCTGCATCGCCCACAAGCTCTTCATCTATGGTCTCGGCAGACCCCCAGCCGGCGACGACACCGACTGGATCGCACAGATCGAGCAGGGCTGGGCGCAGGGCGATATGTCGATCAGCGGGCTGGTTTCGAGCCTGACTCAGTCGGTGCCATTCCGAAACTCAGGAGACGTCAAGTGAGCTCGAGGATGATCAAACGTGCCCTTTCGCGGCGTACGCTCCTGCGCGGTGCGGGCGTCGCTCTCACGCTACCGTGGCTCGAGTCCCTGGCACCTCGCCTGGCCGGCGCTCAAGCGGCCAGCCCGGCGCTGCGCTTCATCCCCATCTTCTTGCCGAACGGCTCGTCCGAGAACTGGGCGCCGCAAGGTGAGGGCGCCGCCTGGCAGCTCAGCGGCGTGCTCGAGCCGTTCGCGGCCCTGAAGTCGAAGATGATGGTGATCTCCAACCTGGAGAACGGCTCTTCGTTCAACGCGGACGGCAGCTCGAGCGTCGAACCGAGCCACGGCCGCCAGCCAGGCGCCTGGCTGACGTGCGTCGATCCCGAGGTCATCGCCGATCGGCTGGGCGTGGACGAAGCCAACGGGGTTTCGGTCGATCAGATCATGGCCGCCCATCCCGTATTCATGGGCAAGACGCCGCTGGCGTCGCTGCAGGTGGGTCTGTCCACGGTCTACGCCTCGTGCGATGGCAAGCAGTGCTCCAACAGCCGCAGCATCTCCTGGCGCACCCAGACGCAGCCCACCTACAAGATGGTGGACCCGCTCGAGGTCTTCAACACCATCACCGGCGGCGCGCCAGTCGGCGGCATGGACGATCCAGCGTTGATGCAGCGCTTGGCGCTGAAGAAGAGTGTGCTCGACGGCGTGCTCGAGAACGCCAACAACACGCGCGCGCTGCTGAGCTCCGAGGACCGAGCGCGCATGGATGAGTTCCTGGCTTCGGTGCGCGCCGTGGAGATGCGCGCCACCAACATGTCGTCGGGCATGGGCGGCATCGCCTGTCAGATGGGGATGGCGCCGACCATGGAGCACGTCACGCCGGACGGCATCACGCAGACGACGGCCACCTACGACAAGGGTACGCACGCCGACGTGATGAACTCCCTGGTCGTGATGGCCCTGCAGTGCGACGTCACGCGCATCATCAGCTACATGCTCGAGGACGAGCGCTCCGAGTTCAACTACGACAACGTGCAGCGTCGAACCTTCACCGACACGAGCTCGGCGGCGGCGGACGGCAACTGCGGCAACTACCACGGTAGCCAGCACGGCTCGCAGGAAGAGTTCGCCACCATCAGCTGGTTCAACGCCGGCAAGGTCGCGGCTCTGGCCAGCGCGCTCGATGCCATCATCGAGCCGGACGGCAAGACCATGCTGGACAACACCGTGATCCTGTTCGGCGGCTGCATGCACGGCGCCGATCACTCTTGCGATCGCTTGCCCACTGCGCTGATCGGCGGTGGCGGCGGCAAGCTCAAGCTGGATCAGCACGTCGTCTACGGCAAGGAGCCGATCCGCAACCTGCACTTCACGCTGCTGAACGAGATCTACGGTCTCGGCGTCGCCGATTTCGGCGAGAGCCCCGGCGGCACCCCCGTCAAGACGCTGCCCGAAATCCTGGCGACGTGAGCGTGGGGCGCTGATTCCACGGCAGCGCCTCGCGCTCCGTCCCGTCTGCGCGCGGTCGTGCAGAGCTTGAATGGGGCGTATTTGTCGGCACCTCGTGAGGGGAGGGCGGCCGCATTGTAGCGACTGGCCCACGAGTATGCCTTTGCCCATCAGTCCTCCAGCGGGTCAATCCGTGGGCGGAGTGGGAAAGGCATGTTTCTCAATGACGATCTCGATCGAGAAGTGGGTATCGGTGGGTCTCGTGTGCGCTGCGTCCGTCGCGGGCTACTCCAGTGCTGGCGACGAGCCGACGGCGACGGCAACGGAGTCGGCGCCGGGCCTCGTCAGCAATGGCCGCTGGAGCAACGGCATCTGGCATAACGGATTCTGGACGAACGGATTCTGGA
>DATLIL010000174.1:0-7795 GCA_035539475.1 Polyangiaceae bacterium | reverse complement strand
CGACGCCGCCCGCTCAGCCTCCCGTCGCCGGCTCGTTCGATTGGGGCGGCCACGAAGCCCACGGCGGCAGTCCCGAGCGCCCAGAGCGCGGCTACGCGATGCCCCTGGCACGCCAGGGTGCTCACGCCTACGAGTTTCACCCCGGCGGGGGCATCGAGCTACGGCAAGTCGGGCTCAGCGAGGGCAGCGCGATCAGCGGCCTCTTGAGCTTCGAGTTCCCGGGTGACGGCACGAACCCCGCCCAGGCCATCAAGGGCAGCTTTGCCGGCCGCGTCTGCCGAGCCCTGCCGGCCGCCGGCGAGCGTGACTGACTTTCCAATCGCTGCCGCTTCGGGTTAGCTACCGGGCGCGGCGCCAGGGCGTGATTGGCCGACCAGCCGCTCCCCCATCGAGATGAAGCTGCCCAAGCTGACCCTGCGCGGAAAGATCATGGGCACGATCGCGCTCGCAACGGCGCTCATCGTGTTGTTCGGCGGCTGGAAGGCGTCGAAGGAGATCCGCGAGGCCGACGCGCTCGGTCAGTACCTGCGCAAGCACTACAACAAGTACCTGGTCAACTCGAGCGAGCTCGGCACCAGTGAGTATGCGCTGGCTCGCCTCGTGTCAGGGGATCCGGCGCTCGCGACCGCTCTGGACGGCGGCGACGCGGCTGCTCTCTCGACTGCGCTCAAGCGCGTGGCGGACGCCCTCCAGGGCACGCTGGCGCCCGAGCTCTTGCTGGTCTCCGACGCCGGCGGCAACCCGAGCATTGCGCCCGGCACTCGCCGCATCTCCGAGACCGAGTGGCGTAGCAGTCGCCTGTTCCAGGATCTGCGCGAGGGCAAGACCGTGCGTGGTCGTTTCGCGGTGCTGGGCGGCAAGGGCTACCGCGTTTCGGCAGCGCCGGTGCGCGCCGGTGATCGCGTGGTCGGCGCTGCGCTGATCGGCGAGGACCTCGACGAGTGGTTCCAGGATGTCGCGCAGAAATCCGGCAACGAAGGCGACAAGCAGCATCGACTGTCGCTCGTGATCGAGGATCGCGAGATAGCCTCGAGCGCCGTGCCCAAGAGTGACTGGCCCCTCCTGCTCGCCGCGATCAAGAAGCCTGCGAGCACCACCTCCGGCAGCGAGAAGATCCCGGTGCTCGATATGGGCGACAAGGGCCTGTACGACTTCTGGTCGGCCCCGGTGCGCGGCTACCGCGGCGCACAAGATCCGGACGGCTCGGCCATGGGTACCTTCTGGCTCGTACGCTCGCGCTACGAAAAGGAGGCCAAGGCCCAGGAAGCAGTGCAGGAGATCCTGCTCGTGCTGGCCGCTGGTCTCGGCGTGGCGCTGGTGCTCGGCTACCTGCTGGCGGGGCAGATCACCAAGCCGCTGCGCCGCTACATCACCGCCACCGGAGGCCTCTCGCGGGGGCAAGCCGACCTCAGCAAGCGTCTCGAGGTCGAGACCAAGGACGAGCTCGGCGAGCTCGCCAGCAACCTGAACCGGGTCTTCGCCAAGATCCACAGCCTGGCGGCGGGCGTGCAGCGCACCGCGTTCCAGGTCAACGGCTCGAGCGCGCAGATCGCGGGCGCATCCAGGAAGACACTCGACGGCGCCAAGGAGCAGGCCGGCAAGATCTCCGGCTCGACCGCGGCCGTGACCGAGCTCTCCTCCTCCATTCAGCAGGTGGCCGAGAACGCCGCGGCGGCCACGCGCACTGCCAAGCAGAGCGGCGCAGCCGTCAGCGACGCCATCGCGCGCCTGTCGCAGATCCGAGAAACGGTCGAGGACGCGGCACAACGCATCGCGGCGCTCGGCGAGAGCGGAAAACGCATCGGGAACATCGTGGAAGTCATTCGACAGATCAGTGAACAGACCAGCATGCTTGCCCTGAACGCCGCGATCGAAGCGGCCCACGCCGGAGAGCACGGCCGCGGCTTCGCCGTCGTAGCCGACGAGGTGAGCTCGCTCGCCAAGCGCACGGGCCAGAGCGCGCGCGACATCGAGGACCTGATCGCCACCATCCGCGATCAGACCAGCGAGGCCGTGAGCGCCATGCAATCCGGTACGCGCGAGGTCGAACAGGGCACCAAGCTCGTCGAGGCGACGCTGGCCGACCTCAAGACCCTCGTCAGCGTGATCGACGACACCGCCGCCGCCGTGCAGGAGCAGGCCATCGCCTCGGACGAGATCGCCCGCAACATGGACGCCGTTCAACGCATCGCCCAGAACGTGGTCGGCTCGAGCGAGAACGCCGTGACCGAGGGGGAAAAGCTGCAGCACCTGGCCGAGGCCCTCGAGGAGAGTGTGCGCGGCTTCCGTATCGATCCCGCGCGCGCTGCCGAGGACGAGATCGAGCTCGGCAAGCTCCCGGAGAAGAGCTCATGAAGCACTCCCACGCCCTGAGCGTCGCCGCGGGTCTGCTGCTCGCACTAGTCTTGTCGTGCGGCGATGAGGAGGAGGACGACAAGCCCCTCCCTCCGCCCGGTCCAGCGAGCCTCACCATCGCGGGTTTCATCGGCGCGAGCAGCGAGCGCTACTCACGCGAGGAGGCCAACGAGATCCGCCTCGACTGTTCCGGTTTGCTCGCGGTGGAGCTCAGCGAGGAGAACTGGCTGTTCAGGCCGCCAGGTAACTGCGGAGCGACCCCACAGTGCGGCCCCGTCGCGGTCATCGTCGACGACCTCTTGGTCGAGGCCTCCACCAAGACCGTGGTCGTTCAGCTCGGTGAGAACGCGGCAGGCCCCCACCGCGTGCGCGCCGAGCTCCGCTCGGACGATCACAGCGCCTTCATCGGCGATGCCGGAACGCCGGTCGCCGACGAGCTCGACATCACGGTTTCCGTGTTGCCCTGCCCCGACACCGGTATGGGCGGCGCGGCTGGTCAGGGTGGTAGCCCTGGCAGTGCAGGCGCAGGAGCCGGCGGAGCCGGCGGCGTGAGCGCCAGCGCAGGAGCGGGAGGCGACGGCCTCGGTGGTAATGGCGGGGCAGAAACCGCTGGTGGTCAGGGCGGCGCCGCCGGGCATGGCGGAGCGAGCGCTGGCGCGGGCGGAAGCTGACGCCCGCTCAGCGCTGCCGTTCCTGACAGGCCTTGAGCGCCGGCTTGAACTCCGCGGCCAGTGAGCCGTCGGTGCACAGTCCGCCGTTCGCGCAGTCACCGTCCCCATGGCACGCGACCCGCGCAAAGCGGTCGAGACAGCCCTGCAGGGACGAGCACTCGCTGGCCGCCTTCGCGCCGTACTCCCGCCCCCACTCCGCACTGGCACAGCAGATCTTGGGCGCCGAGCAGTCTTCCGGACCGTCGCAGGCGGCAGCGTAGGGAGCGCACTGCGAGCTGCCACGAATGCAGCTCGGCTTGACGAAGGCACGATCGCCGCAAAAGCGCCGGTCGTCCTCACGACGCACGGCGTAGGGCGCGTACTCCGGCTCCAGGCCCGTGTCGTAGACGAGCTCCCCGCCCTGCTTCACCTCGAGGCGCACGCGCTCGGGAGCCGCGGCCACGGCCAGGCCGACGATGCTCTGCACGTCTCCCTGCAGCCGGGAGGTGATCTCGAGTGCCATCTTGCAGTCGGTCTTGCGCGCGTTTCCGCCCGGCGTCGCCTCGAAGCTGCACACCCGTTCGCCGCCGTCGAGCTCGAGCCGGAAGCGGTAAGGTCCAGGCGCGAGGAGCGGCGGGCGAAACTCGACGAACAGCCCACCCGGACATGGCGGTGGCCGCAGGCGCTCGTACGCGAACCAGCCACCCACGAGGAGAAGCCCTGCCACTCCCCCGAGCACGCGAGCGACGGTGAAGCGGTTCACTGGTGGACGAACACGACGGTCCCCGTCAGGGGCTTGAGCACGCCGTGCCAGCCCTCCGGCACGGCCGGTTGGGTGAAGAAGAAGAGGCGACGAGCGTCTTCCGGCGCCAGATTGATGCAGCCGTGGCTCTTGGGCGTACCGAATCGATCGTGCCAGTAGGCGCCGTGCAGAGCGTAGCCTTCCTCGAAGTACTGCACGTAAGGCACGTCGCGGAGCTCGAACTCCTCACCCACCTCGTCGGAGGCCATGGTTGCCGAGACGTGCTTGGTGTGAATGCGAAAGATGCCGCGCTTGGTGGCCGTACTCTGCTCGTGATCCTCGAGCCCAGCCTCGCCGCTCGAGACCAGCGTCGCGAACACTGCCTTCTCGCCCTCGTACGCGACCAGCGTCTGCTTGGTGATGTTGATGTCCAGCCAGCGCTCGCCAGCCTTGCCCCAGCCGGGCATCTTCTTGGCCGGATCGAGGCGCGAACCGTCACGATCGCTGAGCCAGCGCCCATCAGCCGTCTCGAAATGCAGACGCCCGCGGAAGAACTGCTGCTTGCCGGTGAGCTTGATCGCTCTTCGATATGCCGCTGCGCCAGCTTCGTTGAGCTTCTGTCCCTCGTAACGGTAGAACTTGGCATCTTCACGCCGCACGAAGGCGAACGGAAAGACGATGTCCTTGCCGATCTCGACGCCGTGGAAATCCGAGCCCTGGATCGGTCGCAGACGATCGGTCGGTACGACCGAAAGGTCAGTGGCCACCCCGTACCGCCGCCCGGCGTGCAGCAGCGTGTAGAGCAGCGAATAGCCGACCTTGGGTCGCATCTGATCGAGCACTGCGCCGCGAGTGAGCTGCGCGTCGAGTAGCCTTATCTGTGGCGTCAAACCGCCCTTCAGCGCTGCCGGGAGTGTATCGCTCTGCCGCTCGCTCCAGGCTTGTGCCGGATCCGGCGGCTCCCCGGGCCGGCCCAGCCAAACGTGCTGTGCGTACGACGCCCCGATCTCGCCGCCTGCGTCGAGCCACGCCTCCATGCGTTTCTCGAGGTCGGGTTCCGCAGCGGAGAGCTCCTCGGCGCTCGGCAGATGGCTGTAGAGCGGACCGGGCCGACGTACGGTGCCGTAGATGTACGGCAGCTTGCGGGCAAAGTCGGGAGGATGCTCGCGCGTGGCGCGCACGACGGGATCGTTCTCGTCGCGCGTCGCGGTCGGGCCGGCGCAGACGAAGCCCTGCGGCTTGACCGGAAACCAACCACCGGCGCAGCCATCGAATCCGGCTGCCTTCTCGCTGGTGGGCGACGAGGCCCCCGCTCGCAGGTACCCGAGCCGTGCTGACGAGCTCGACGGCGAGGCCTGCACCCATGCTCGCAGCGCTCGCGCGAAGATCCTGGGGCCGGAGGCGGGCGTCGGGCCCACGCCGCGGAACTGCCCGTCGAGCCCGACGGCCTGGGCGCTCACACTCGCGACGGCGCTCGGCGTCTGCAGCGCGACACGGGCCGCGGCTGGCGTCTCCTCGCCCGCGTCCTCGCGGCGGCAAGCCAGCAGGGTGAGGCTCATCATCCAGGCGAGGCGGGCCCGCATAGGCGATCCCCATCGCACGACGCGGCGGTCACGGCCCACAAAAAGAAAAACGGCGGCAACCCGGGCGGAGGGGGGAACACCTCGGTAGTTGCCGCCGTTTAGAGCTCTTGCACGCCACGTGCCGCACTCACAATTTAAAGGTTCCGGACACTTACGACCGTGCGCAGCTTCTCTCAGTTGCAATCATGGAATCGACATTGCAGGACTGGAACGAGTCCCGATCATTTGGATTCCTCGCCTGATCCCCAGGGGAGCTGCTAAACGGTGCGCACTTCCGTGCTCGTGCTCGAACGCAATGACGAAGGCCTGGCGCTGGTCAGTACCCGCCGGGCTCGACCGGAGTGGCTGGGATCGATTCCCCTCGCCATCCTGGGGACCTTGCCGCTCTTGGGTCCTGGGGAGATCAGCGCCGGGCGTGTGGCCATGTCGCTGCTGCTCGGCGGCGCGGCGGGCCTCTTGACCGTGCGCGCCCTGCCCCGACGCAGCCGCGCGCGCATCGAGCGGGTTGGCAACAAGGTCTCGATCGGTGGCGTGACCCACGAGCCTTTGGCCATCGTTCTCTGCGGCGTCCGCGAAGACGACGCCAACTCGGCCCTCAGCTTCCAGGCGGATCTCATCACGACCTCAACCCGGGTCAGGGTCTTGGACGCGATGGATCCGGGGTCGGTGGCCAGCCAGGCGGAGGAACTCGCGCGCTTTCTCGAAGTGCCGCTGGAGGCCGGCTGGGGACTCGCTCCGAACGCCCTGACAACGCTGGCCGACGAGCGCTGGCGGCCCGAGCCCGCGACGCTGCGCGTAACCGGACAGCTGCGCCCCTCCCAGCGCACGGCAGGCTTCACCGCGCTCGGGTCCACTCTGTTCATCCTCTGCTTCGTGACGGCGCTGCTCTCCCAACGCTGGGAGCGGGGTCTCCCCATCGCCACCCTCAGCCTCGTCCTGCCCACCGTGCTCGTGACCTTCGGCTTTGCTGTCGCAGCCTGGTTGCTCGGAGTGCGTTCCGAGCTCTCGCTGTCCAATCAGGGGCTCGAGTACGTACGCTCGTGGTTGAAGCAGCCGCTGCGCCGCCAGCGAGTCTCCCTGGGAGAGCTCCAGGGCGTGTTCGCCGTGTCGCCAGACGGCTCGATACCGACTCACGTCCTCTCCCGGGTTGAGGGTGGATGGCGCGCTTTCCCGATCGCCGGGGAACCGGCGAGTCGCATTGCGGCCGGTTTCCAGCCGATTTCGCGCCAGGCCGAACGGTCGGCACAGCGTCCTGAACGCGCCGAATCGACTGAATTTTCTGGAGCCAGAACGGCCAGCGGTTAGGATTTGGGCGCTATCGCGCGTTGAACGACCGCCGAGAGCGACTAGTCTGGGGAGCCCCCGGGCCCCCCCACGTGGGTCCCTGGGCAGTAACCCTGGAGGCACCTATGACAGATCCGAGCAATCGGCTGGCCGTACTCGGCGTTCTACTAGCGACGTTCATCGCAACGCCCGCTAGCGCGGACGACCCGAAACCGGCAGCAGCCAAACCCGCGGCAGCGGAGGCCAAGGCCAAAGGGGCCGAAGCCCGCGCCGAACGCGCGGCTGACCGAGCCGAAAAGGCTGCGGACAAGGCTGAAGCCAAGGCCGAGAAGGCCGAAGACAAAGCCGAGAAGGCCGAGCAACGCGCCGACAAGATCGGCGGCCCCCGCGGCGAGTTCCGCACGGCCATGCAGGAGCTCCACGCTGACCTGCGGGCGGGCAAAATCAAGCCCGCCGAGGTCAAGGAGCGCCTCGCCAAGCTCCGTGACGACGCCAAGGACCGACGCAAGGCCCACCGCGAAGCGCTCAAGGAGCGTTGGGGTGACACCCTGGCCAAGGCCAACGTGCGTGAGGAGCTCAAGCACCATGCACGCCGCACCGCCTTCCTGAATCGCGCTCTCATCCTCGCGGAGACCGAGCGCAAGGGTCAGGACAAGGACAAGCTCATCGAACGCATCGAGAAGCTCATCGCCAAGGAGAACGAGCGGCACTCCAAGGCCATGGAGCGCATCAAGTCAGGTCAACCCGGGACGGCTGCAGCGGCGAACGCTGCACCCGGTACGACCCCGGCTGCTGCCGCGGCTACGGCCACCGGCAATGCAGAGAACGCGGCCGCCAAGGGCGCTGCCGAACCTGGGAAGGCAGGTGAGAAATGATTCGCAAGGCACTGCTATCACTCGCAATCCTGGCGCTCGTCGCTTGTGAGAAGAAGGACGAAGCTGCGACCGCTCCGAGCGCGGACCCCGCAGCCACGACCGCCGCGCCGGAACCGACGCCGGCGGCCGCGGTGGCCGCTGCTCCGCAGATCGACCTCGAAACCTTGCCCACGGAGGAGGACTTCGAGGAAGAGGCAGAGAAGGAGATCACTCCGGTCAACCTCGAGAAGAAACTCGACGACCTCGAGAAGGAGATCTCCGCGGAGTAGCGTTGCCCTTTCGTCGCATTCTTGGCTTGGCCCTGGT
>DATLIL010000173.1:0-3895 GCA_035539475.1 Polyangiaceae bacterium | reverse complement strand
CCGGCGTGGAAGCCGCCGATCACGCGAAAGCCGTCGGGCGTGAGCTCGAGATCGCTCGGCTGCGCCACCAGCACTTCGCGCGGAAAGCTCCAGAACGCCCCGACGAAAAAGGCGCCGACCAGTGCGAGCAGCGGCCCGATGATCCAGTGACCGAAGACGAGCAGCGCGAGGCCCGCCACCGAAGCCGCAGCGGCCGGCATCCAGAACGCCGACCACATGAACAGGCTCATGGCGAAGCCGTCGCCCGTCTGCAGCGGGATCCGCAGGGTCGTCGAGGGCCGGTACCGACTCGTGGGCACGACCTTCATTTACGACGCCGCCGGCCGCGCTCCAAGTGCGCCGCCGGTGGTACATTGTGGAGCGATGGAACTTGGACGGGTCCCCTTGTTCGAAGAGCTCGCGGACGCCAAGAGCGTCTTGATTGCGGGCGCGGGTGGTGGCTTCGACGTGTACTGCGGCCTGCCGCTGTATTTCGCTTTGCAACGTCGAGGCAAGCAAGTGCACCTCGCGAATCTGTCCTTTGCCGGCAAGCCTCGCGGTGAGGAGTCCAAGTTTTCGCCGACCCTCTTCCAGGTCACCGCGAGCTCGGGCGGGTCGGACTCCTACTTCCCCGAGAAGGTGCTCGCGCAATGGTTTCGCGAGCGCGGCGAAGAGATCACCGTGTCTTGCTTCGAGCTCTCCGGCGTCAAACCCCTGCAAGACGCCTACGAGACGGTGGTCGCCAGCTACGACATCGACACGATCGTGCTGGTGGACGGCGGCACCGACAGCCTGATGCGCGGCGACGAGTCCGGGCTCGGAACGCCCGCCGAAGACATCGCGAGCATCGCGGCGGTCCACGCTCTGCAGGTCCCCCGAAAGCTCCTGGTCTGCCTCGGTTTTGGCGTGGACCACTTTCACGGCGTCTCGCACCACGACTTCTTGGAGGCCGTGGCCGAGCTCACGCGAGAAGGCGCCTTCTACGGCGCGTTCTCGCTGCTGCCCGGGATGCCGGAAGGGCGCGCCTACCTCGAAGCCGTCGACTATGCGAACTCACGGACGCGGCGCGCGAGTATCGTGAACAGCTCGATCGCCTCTGCGATCGAAGGCCGGTTCGGGGACTACCATCGCACCGATCGCACGCAGGGCAGCGAGCTCTGGATCAACCCGCTCATGGCCCAGTACTTCTGCTTCGATCTGATGGCCGTCGCGCGACGCGTCCAGTACCTGAGCCTCATCCGCCAGACCGAGATGCTCTTCGAGATCACCGCCATCATCGAGGCTCATCGCAAGCAAATCGGCATTCGCCGTCGCTTCGGCATCCCCCTCTAGTTGGGAACACACCGGCGACAGCGCTGCCTGTCGCACTTCAAGTCCGGCGAAGGGCTTCCTCATCGGTGTGGGTACATTGCTGACTTACAATGGGCAGCGGATCGAGCGGGACCCGCACTCTGCGTGGGTCCCCATTGCATGTTTGCTATGTACCGTTGGCGTGCGCGAGGGGCTCCGCTGCAAGGCTGATCCGCTGCAAGGCTAATCCGCTGCAAGGCTGAACGATGAGGCGTTGGCTGTGAACACAAGCGCACCAGCCGGCGAAGGGTTTGCTCATCGGTGTGGGTACATTGCTGACTTGCAATGGGCAGCGGATCAAAACGGGCCCCGCACTCTGCGGCCATTGCAATCGAGCTATGTACCTTTGGCGGTGCGCAAGAGGCTCCGCGGAAGGCTGAACGATGAGGCGTTGGCCGTGAATGCAGCGTTCCAGCCGGCGAAGGGTTTGCTCATCGGTGTGGGTACATTGCTGACTTGCAATGGGCAGCGGATCGAACGGGCCCCCGCACTCTGCGTGACTCTGTCGACGCTGAATCGAGCTGCATCGACGTTGGGTCAGCGCGGCAGCGCGACAGGCATCGTCGTGGGCGGCGTGTTCCCCCAATCCAAGGTCACCAGTGACCCGGGCGCCCATTGCAATCGAGCTATGTACCTTTGGCGGTGCGACAGAGGCTCCGCGGAAGCCTGAACGATGAGGCGTCGGCCGTGAACACAGCGCGATGGGGCTCCGCGGCAAGGCTGAACGATGAAGAGCCGTCCAGGAACAGGGTTAGCTGGCGAGCTTGACGCCGAGGCGCTCGCGCAGCGCTGAGTACCCGTGGCTGAGGGAGAAGGAGAGCAGATCGTCGAGCTGGGCTTTGGGCTCGACCTGACCGGCGCGCGGGAAGCGCTCGCTCATCTTGGCGGCGACCTCGAGGCTGCCGCAGGCGAGCAGGCCGGCACGCGAGGCGGAGAGCTCGACGGCGCGGCACCAGGAGAGGGTGGCGTCGGCGGCGTTGCGCAGTGGGAAGCGGCTGGCGGCGAGGGAGAGTCGCTCGAGGGCGGCGGCGGAGAGGTGGCGCTTGAGGGAGCGCGCGAAGAGCTTGGTCTCGCCTTCGAGCTTGCGGAAGGGGAGCTGCGGGATGCCTCCGAGCGAGAGCGCGGCGAGCACGAGCGAGGCGAGCTCGGGGACGGTCGGGTAGAAGGAGAGCAAGCGGTGTTCGGGTCGGAGGAAGGTGAGCTGGCGACCCCAGAGGAAGGCGAGCTCGGGCAGCTCGAGGCCGCTACCGAGGGCGCGGTTGGCGAGCAGCGTGGGCTCGCGCGCGGGAGGCGTGAGCAGGTTGGCGTTGAGCTCCGGCAGCACGTGCAACCGGGGGACGTCGAGGCCGAGGAGCTTGGAGGTCCAGAGCAGGGTCTTGGCGAGCGTGGCGGTGCTGGTCTCGGGATCCTGCGCGGTGCTGGGATCGAGCGCCGGCAGCCTGCGCTTGCGGCGCGCGGTCTCGAGCCCGACCTCGATTGCGGCGCCGTCGAGCGCGGCGAAGAGGTCGTCGGCGGCCGAGTGGCGCTCGGGGCAGAAGAGCTTGGCTGTCCAGTCCTGTTCGGCCACGCGATCGCGCGCGGGCAAGAGGCCGTCGGGGCGGCGCGCGCCGGCGAGTAGCGACTCGTTGATGTCGGCCTGGCCGAGGGTCTCGAGCGCACAGGCGGCGTTCCAGGCGCCGTCGGCCTGCCCGCACTTGTCGAATAGACGGAGCGCGGTGCGCAGGCGGGTCGGGTTGCGTGGGTATTCGCGCACCGCGATCAGGGCGTGGGCCAGGGCTTGCTGCAGCTCGCCGCGTTCTTCGCAGGAGAGTGCGAGCGCCGTGTGATCCTTGACGCTGTCGACCGCATTGCCGTTGCTCGGTGCCGGAAGCGACTCGGGCGGAACGCTGTAGACGGGCGCGACGCCGGAGGCGAGGAGCTGAAACGGCTCGCTCCGGCTCGTGAGCTCGACGGCGGGCAACGCGGCGAAGAGTGCCTCCTCGGCGCGCATGGCCGCGAGCAAGGCCTCGGCGGAGAGCCCGTCGCTGCCCGACTGCCAGTCGAGCACGAGCCCGAGCAGGCTGGTGAACGGCGAGCGCGCCGAAACGTCCGCGTCATGCGCGCGGTGAGCGACGAGCGCGTGGATCGTCTCGCTGCCCACCGTGAGGGCCGCGCTGAGTGTGCGCGTGACTTCACGCGGCGAGGGACCATCGAAGGCGGAGACGGTATCGAGCACGACGAGCGCCGAGGTCGCTTTTTCGAGCGCGCCGCGCAGGCGCTCGAGCGGAAGTGCGCCCAGGCGCGCCCCGTCGAGCAAGAGCGCCGGGCCGCGCTCCTCGTTGAACGCGACGTAGCCACAGAAGTAGAAGATCAGCGCCTCGATTGGCTCGGCCGCGTGCTCGATCAGGCGCTCCACGCGCGTGCCGAGAACGCGCTCGCCCATCAAGACGTGCACCTCGAAGCCCGCATCGGGCTCGTTCAGGCGTTGCCCCAGGACGTCGAGCTCCGCTTCGATCTGCTCGAAGCGCGCGAGCTTGCCGTTCTGGGCATAGGTCGAACCAGCGACTATTGCCAGGCGCATGCAGCA
>DATLIL010000172.1:0-3020 GCA_035539475.1 Polyangiaceae bacterium | reverse complement strand
GGCAAGTAGCTAGCGGCCGTTGCCGCGCGCCTGCTTCTCCAGTTCGGCGACACGCTGCTCCAGCGCCATTCGCGCGGCCTGTTCGCGTTCTTTCTCGGAGCGCTCGCGTTCTTTCTCGGAGCGCTCGCGTTCTTTCTCGGAGCGCTCGCGTTCTTTCTCGGAACGCTCGTAGTCCTCCGCGTCGAGCCACAAGCTCTCGCCAGCTCGATCGTCTGCGATCTCCAGCAGACGACCCCGCGGCACGATCCAGGCATCGAGCACGAACGAGTAGGCAGGTTCGTCGCCGAAGTGAACGCGCTCGAAGACTCCCGTGGTGTCACGTTGCCAGAGCTGGAGCGGCACCGGACCGCCCAGCGACGCTGGTCCCGCCAGCAAGGGATCGAACACGAAGAGCTCGCGGCAGGCGATGGCCGCGTAACGATCCTGCAGGTTCGTGTAGTCCTTGTGCGGATGGTTCTTGCTGACCACCTCGAAACACACCGGCGGCGCAACGTGGCCGGGTTTCCACAGGCACAGGGAGCCGAGGTCCTCGACGTCGTCCGGCGGCGGCTCGAGCAGACAAACGTCCGGATCGATGCCGATCTGCGGCCTGTCCTCGAGCCAGCGGATGGCGAGATTGCGCGCCACACGGACTCGCCGCTCGGCGCGCCTGGCCCAAGCATCGAGCACGAGCTTGAGATGATGTGCCGCAGCGTCGTGCGGTATCGATTCAGGCACTGTCCCCTCCGGTAGAACCCAGTCATCGGTCACCGGAGCCACGACGTAGCGGAGCGAAACGGCTGCTACGGGGTGCGACATTGATTCAAGTGTACCGTGCATGGACCCGGGCCGCATCTCTCAAGGCCTGTGCCAACGCGCAAACGCGGCAAAAATGTGAGGTTCCGGCGCCGGCCGCCACAGGCGACGCCTCTGGCTGCCACTCGGCGTCTCGAGTAAGAAGGCCTGATGCATCGCGCCTCACTCGTGCTCCTCACTCTGATGGTTTCTGTCAGCGCCTGCGGCGGTTCCAAGCCGGCGGCCGAGCAACCAGAGCAGAGTGCCGCGGCGACTGAAGGCAGCGACGCGCCGGCGGCAGCGGACGAGAAATCGGAGGGTGCCGCGCCTGCCGAGGGCACCGACGCCGCGGCCGCGGTTCCCACCAAGTGCGCGAAGGCAGGCTCGGTCTGCACGCCGAGCTTCAAGTTCACGCAGAAGCTCTGCGCGGGCAGCTACCCGGGCATGGCCCTGTATCTGTTCGCGAACAACTCGCCCTGGACCCGCGGCTACCTGACGCGCAGGACCAAGGCGTGGAATGCCTCCGGCGGAGTCTCCGCCGAGAACGCCTGGCTCGAATTCGACGAGGAGGTGCTGGTGCTCCAGGAGCGCAAGGCCGATACCGGCGGCATGCAGGTGAGCGGCTCCGGAGGCGGTTACGACGTGCTGCGCTGGGACGGCACCTGCGCCACGCTCTCCGGCGAGGAGCTCACCATGAACAAGCCGCCCGCCGCCAAGACTCCCCGCGTCGAGTGGCGCTTCCTCGACGACAACGTGCAGGAGGCGCTACGCGCCGACGAAGAGGTCTCGAGCGCCGTCACCGCGCGCAAGAAGGAATGCAAGGGCGCGACCAGCGGCGAGGTGAGCATGAAGTGCGTCAAGGCCGACGAAAAGCTGAGCGTCGTGATCATTGGTTTTGTGCGCAAGGGCGGCAGCGTGCCGGTGCCCACCAAGCTCCCGGAGTAGCGGCCCCACTCCGCTGTTTTTTTGGGGGGGAACACGCCAGGCGTCCTCCGCCTGTCGCTCTCCAAGGCGCCGGTGCTCCAGCGCGACAGGCATCGCCGTCGACGGCGTGTTCCCCAAACCAATATCCCGCTCGGAGCTCTGCCAGGTACAGCCGTACACGGACGTGGGGTTTCCGCGAAGCTCGCGTCAGCGAGCTGAGCTGACACGACCTCACGGGTCTTGGAGGAACAGATCACGATCCGCGAGGGAGACGCGACTCACAACAAACTGACCGAACAGGCGCCGGCTGCTCTCAGTACGCCCGGAAGGCCAAACGCCAAGGGCGGCCTGAACGCAAAATCAGAAACAAACGCGAAGCGGGCGAAGCCCGCTGAGCAAGCGCAGCGCGGCCGAGCAAGCGCGCAGCCCCACAAAACTACGCTTTCTTCCACCAGACACTGCCCAGTTGCCAGCCTGCGAGCGCCTGCAGCTCACCCACGTGAGCGCCGGCGACGCGCAGCGAGCCGACGACGCCGAGTGGCAGCGTGCGGGCGATCTCGCGCGGGGTGACGCTGCTCAGCTTGGGCGGCCGGCGTGCGAGCAGTGGATCGGCGGCGCTGAGGAGGGCCAGCATGGTCGCTTCGGCGCTGGTGCCGAGGTTGCGCACGAAGTCGAGCATGAGCACGTAGCGACCGCTCGCGCGGCGCGCCACGAAGTCGGCGCGGGCGACGGGGAGGCCCTGGACCTCGTGGCCTGGTCGTGAGAGCAGCGCGCCGAGCGCGGAAGCGATCTGCACGAGGTGGGGATCGTCGTCGGGCACCACGAGCTCGGCCTGGCCTCCGCCCCACGCCACGCCGGGCTTTGCGCCGGGCTCTGCCACCACGCCGAGGTGAGCAAGCTGCTCGGCGGGCAAGTTGTCGCAGAGCTGCTGAGCCAGGCCCGCGGCGCCCCAGCTCCTGGCATCGCGACCGCTGCGCAGCACGACCCAGCCGTAGCTCGGTCCCGCGAGCTGCTTGGCGCCGGCCCGGGAGCGGTAGAGGCCGGCGCCGAGCCAACCGACGTCGGTGCGCGCGGTCTCGAACGCCCTCAGGGCATCGGCCAGATCGCGGGCGCGCGTGACTTCGACGCGCTCGAGGAACGCAGCGCCGCGCGCCGCGCGCAGGTTGCGCGTGAGTGACAGCTGTGCGGCCTGGAGCCGCGCGCTGAACGCACCGGTGCCATCCGGGGCGAGCGGCGAAAATCCCCGAGGAACGAGCGCCGTGACGGGCGAGGCCAGCGCCGTGGCCAGCGCGACGGGCTCGCTTCCGGGAAAGAGGAGAGAA
>DATLIL010000171.1:0-4229 GCA_035539475.1 Polyangiaceae bacterium | reverse complement strand
CGCACCCTAGCGCAAAACGGCGAGCATTGCCTGGGCGTGCACCTCGTTGGCGAGCGACTCTCCCCGCTCGAACGCGCGGACGTTTTCGAGCGTGACCTCGGCGATGCTCCCGAGTGCTTCTTTGGTCAGAAAGGCCTGATGCGACGTGACCAGCACGTTCGGGAACGTGAGCAGGCGCGCCAGCACGTCGTCCTGCAGCACCAGGTCCGAAAGATCGTGGAAGAAGACGCCTTCCTCCTCCTCGTAGACGTCGAGACCGGCCGCGCCCAGGTGTCCCGATTTGAGTGCCGCGATGAGAGCGCGGCTGTCGATCAGGGCACCGCGCCCCGTGTTGACGATCATCGCTCCCGGCTTCATCGCGTCGAAAGCGCGGGCGTCCACCATGTGACGGGTGGCCGGGGTGAGCGGCACGTGCAGGGACAGCACATCAGCCTCGCGGTAGAGCTGTTCGAGCTCGCAATAACTAACGCCCGTCGCGGCCGCGAACGCCTGGTTCGGCGCCGTGTCGTAGGCGAGCACGCGGCAACCGAAGCCGGTGAAGATGCGCGCCGCCACCTGGCCGATCTTGCCCGTGCCCACGATTCCGACGGTCTTGCCGTGCAGGTCGAAGCCGACCAGGCCCTCGAGCGAGAAGTTGCCTTCCCTCACCCGCGCGTGGGCGCGATGGATCTTGCGATTGAGCGCCAGAACCAGCGCCACGGCGTGCTCGGCCACCGCATAGGGCGAGTACTCGGGCACCCGCACGACGGGCAGACCCAGCCGGGCCGCCGCGGCCAGATCGACGTGGTTGTAGCCAGCCGAGCGCAGGGCAATCAGGCGCGTGCCGCCGTCGCGCAAGAGCTCCAGCGTCCGCGCGTCGAGCTTGTCGCTCACGAACGAACACACGGCGGCGTGCCCCCGAGCCAGCGGCGCGGTCTCGGCGTTGAGTCGCGGCTCGAAGAAGCTGAGCTCGTGACCGAAGCGCTGGTTGGCGAGCTCGAAGGGCCCCCGCTCGAAATGATGGGTGTCGAAGAACGCGATCTTCACGCTCGGCGAAGTAGCAACCAACGTGCCCGCAGTCACTCGTGAGAAAGTGAGGACCGTCGGCGCAAGAATTGCGCTACCCGCGCCGCGGCGGCAGCTCTTGCGCCAGAATGCCTGGATTTCTGCGATTTAGCTGGCGGCACGAGAAATGCTCTTTTGCTGGCACAAGCACATGAACCCCACCTCCTCATCACAAGCAACCAAGAGCTCGAAGGCCATTCGCATCCGCAGCACCTTGAAGCCGGACGGACAGCTCAAGGTTCAGCGGATGAGCACCCGCCCACCGGCAGCCCAGCACGGACAGACGGCGAACCAGCCATCGCGGCTGCACACCGTGAGCGTCGCCGAGGTGATGACCACCCACGTTCTGTGCGTCGCACCGGAAGTCGAGGTCGACAGCCTGCTGGCGCTGCTGGTCGAGCGAGGCATCAGCGGCGTGCCGGTGGTCAACGAGCGCGGCCTGCCCATCGGCATGGTGTCGAAGACCGACATCGTGCGGCACCTGTACGAGGACGGCAACACGCGGACGTCCGAGCCGGCAACGGCAGGAGAGCTGATGGTGCCGCTGGCGTTCACCCTGCTCGAGAGCGCGTCGCTGTCGCACGCCACGGCGCTGATGGCGTGGGAAGGTGTGCATCGCCTGCCCATCTGCTCGGACGAGGGCGACGTCGTGGGCATCCTCTCGTCGCTCGACGTCGTGCGCTGGCTCAGCCGCGAAGAGGGTTATCCGGTGCGCCAGGCGGGGCCGCTGAGCGCCGGCGCCGGCGAGCAGTGAGCCTCTAGGCAACGAGCAGACGAAGCAGCTCTGACAGGGCGGCTTCGTCGCGCCCACCCCGCGCGACGACGTCGGGCGCGGTCGGGGCCTCGTACGCGAGATCGGCGCCCGGAAGCCCCGTCACGGCGCCGTCCGCCTCTGCGACGTAGAGTCCCTTGTCGTCTCGAGCCCGGCGCACGCCCTCGGGTGTATCCACGAAGACCTCGACGAAGCGGGGAGCGAGCTCCCTCGCGCGCTGCCGGTAGACGCTGCGATGCGCTGTCGCCGCGACGAGCACCGTCTGCCCCTGGGCTGCAATCATTGCCGCGAGCCGAGCGAGCGTCTCGTAGAAGTGGCCACGCGACGCGTCGTCGTAACCCGGCTTCGGGCTGAGCGCCTGCCGCACTTCGTCGCCGTCGAGCAGCACGACCGGCACGTCTCGCCGGCGAAGCTCGTGTGCCAGGGACCTGGCGAGCGTCGACTTGCCGGCGCTCGGTGCACCGGTGAACCAGACCACCGTGCTCACCAGAACAGCTCCTCTGCGAGCTCGGGATGAAACGGCTCGCCTGCGGACAGCAGCCGCTCCGAGAAGGAGAGCAAGCGGTCGCGGGTCTCGACGCGAGCGTCCGGGTACCAGCGAGGACAGGCGACCACGAGGCTGCGCCAGGCGAAAAACGGCGCGATCACCCGGCCGAGCTCGTCGTCGGCCCTCTCCGCCGAATACGTCTGCCACAGGCGATACCAGAGCGGCCCAAAACCCTCACGCCAGGTGCCCTCGTGCTCGAGGCCGAAGAACAGGTAGTTGACGGTCAGCGCCGCCAGATCGTCGGCCGGGTCACCTGCGCAGCCCCGGCTGGCGTCGAGCAGAGTGAGCTCGCCGCGTTCGTCCACGAGCAGGTTGAAGGGGTGGTAGTCGCCGTGAATGCGCCGCAGGCGCTGGCTGCGGTGCTTGAGCCACTCGCGCCATTCGACGCACAGCGTTTGCAGCCGCAGCAGCCGATCCGGCGGAGCGCCCGGGGTCTCCTCCGGGTAGGCGTCGGCGATACCGAAGATGCCCTCCCCGCCGCCGACCAGGTCGCGGATCGAGCGCGTGTACGCTCCCGGCTCTTCGAGTGGTGGCGTGTGCAGCCGAGCCAGGTAGCGAGCCAGATTGTCGGCGACGGCGAGGTCGTGCGGTTCCGCCCGCCCCCGAGCCGCCACGGCCCGCAGCTGCTCCGCGTAGGGCGCCCCCTCGGCCCAGGCGGTGAGCAGGTAGAATTCCCCCGTCCCCCGCAGCGAGACGAAGCCTCCGCCCTGGCGGTAGGCGCCGACGTCGACGACGCGGACGTGACGGTCGAGGAGCTCGAAGGTATCGGCGGCGAGTAGCATTTCAGCCGCCCGATCCGAGCGCCGCTCGTGGCCGAACTCGTTGGCCGTTGCGGTGTGCAAGACCCAGGACGATGTGGCGCCCCGGTGCTCGATGTCCAGTCGGATCGGCACGCCGTAGCCGGTCCCCTTGTGTGTGCCTCCCGCCACGTCCACGTCCGGCTTCAACGGCACTGCCCGGAGCAGCCGGGCGCCGGCAAAGAGCGAGCGGACGAGCTCCTGCAGCCAGGTCGTATCCACGTCCGAGAGCTCGCGTTCGGCCATGTCAGTGGTCATTGCAAGGGAGCTGCCAAGCATCGTGCCGGCACGAGCGGCCCCTGTCCACGCACGGCTTGCGCGGCCAGCACTCCGCCGCGCAGCGCTTGCACCACCGCGGGGCACATCTCGCGAAATCCGCTGCTGAACGCCCTTGGCATGCTGCGTGCGATGGGCAGCGATCATGAACAAGGTCAATCGAATCCTGGTCGCCGTCGACTTCTCTCCCTGCTCGCTGGTGGCCCTGCGCCAGGCCGTTTCCCTCGCGGGCCAGCTCGGCGCGAGCGTGGACGTGCTGCACGTGGCCGAGGTCCCGCTGTTTCGGCGCGAGCCCCGCATCACCTCCGAAAACGGCCCGACGTCGCTCAACGAGTATGCAGCCAGTGAAGCACGCCGGGAGCTCGACGCCTTCCTCCAGGAGCTGCCGAGCGAGCCTCGCGTCAAGCTCCAGACTCACATCGACACGGGCCGAGCGCGCGACAGCATCATCGCCCGCGCCAAGCAAGGCTACGACCTGCTCGTGATGGGGACGCACGGCCGGACCGGCCGGGCCCACTCACTCGCCGGCAGCGTCACCGAGAGCCTGGTGCGCGTCGCGCCTTGTCCGGTCCTCGCCGTGCGCGAGCCCAGCTGAACTCGGAAAGAACGAGCCATGGAACGCGAATTTGCAGGCAAGGTGGTGGTCGTCACCGGGGCGGCCAACGGCATCGGGCGCGCGACCGCGATGGCCTTCGCACGCGAAGGGGCGCTGGTCGTTGCTTCCGACGTCGCGCCCGCGGCCGGCGAGGCCACGGTAGCTGCCATCCGCAACGCCGGCGGTCAGGCTCGCTAC
>DATLIL010000170.1:0-9545 GCA_035539475.1 Polyangiaceae bacterium | reverse complement strand
CGGTGGCCTCGTCGAAGAGATCGAGCTGGCGATCCATCGACTCGGAGTTCCACGAGTCGGCGCAGGCGAAGTGCGTCATCAGACCGGCGAGCTTCACGGCCGGCGAGCGGCGGAAGGCCTCGGCCAGCTCGGGCACCTCGCGCGGGCTGATGCCCAGCCGCGACATGCCCGTGTCGATCTTGAGGTGAACCTTGATCGGCTCCGCGCCGGAGAAGCGAACCTCGTCGGCCAGACCTTCGATCTGACTGACGTCGTGCACCACCGGGGTGAGCTCGTGGCGGAGCAGCTCGCCGTAGGCGCGGCCGTAGTAGCCGCCGGTGATCAGGATGGGAACGCGGATGCCGGCCTCGCGCAGCTCGATGCCCTCTTCCAGCAGGGCCACACAGATGCCGCTGACGCCGGCGCGTTCGAGCGTGCGCGCGACGGCCTTCGAGCCATGGCCGTAACCGTCGGCCTTGAGCACGGCCCAGACCGGCTTGCCCGCGGCGGCGCGCTGTACGACGCGCAGGTTGTGGCGCAGGTTGGCCAGGTTGACCTCCGCGCGGGTCGGTCGGACAGCGTCGGCGGGGACTGCCCGCTGAGGGCGAAGGACCCGGGGTAGCGGCGTAGCGAGGGCGGGGGAGAAGGCGCTCAGACCTGGATGCCGCATCGTCATGGTCGATCTACCGGCTAACGCCGAACGTCTCGGCGCGTCAACTTATCGTCACACTGCAGGATGTGTGCGCGGCTGGGCCGGGCAGCGACCGCAGAAAAATGCAGAAAATTTGCCTGCGGGGTCCTGGCCACGGTGTTCCGCAAGAAACATGTCCGTGGCTCGGCGGACACGGTCCGTCGGAGATCCAACAGTCCCACCTGAACAGAGGTGAAGGGCCGGCCGGTCTGCGCGCTACTGGAAGCAGCGGCGCATGCAGCGCTTGAAGTCCGGGTCGCAGCTCTTGCACGCGGCGTCGGAGCCGGCGTCGTTCTCGCAGGCGGCGCTGCAGCTCTTGAACCCGTGGCGACAGGCGTCGGCGCACTCTTCGCCTGGAGGCGGCGCGGCGTTGGCGCCTGCATCGGCCGCGATCGCGCCGCCGGCGTCACCTGCGTCGGGCAGTCCCGCGTCGAGACCGTGCAAGCGGGTGGCGATCGGAGCCGGCGGTGCGTGCAGGCTCGAGGGCGCGGGCACGACCAGATAGAACTGCCTATCTTCGGGTCGCTGCTCGCCGCTCAGGCCGAGCTCGGGTCGCGAAGTGTCGCCGCCGGTGAAAGCGCGAATGCGCCGCCGCGCGTACTCGATGCGATCGCGGGTCTGGCCGTAGGTGTACGACGAGAGCCACTCCTTCCAGCACGCCTCGCGGTGGCCTGCAGCAATGTCGAGATCCAGATCGAGTCGATAGCAGTGCTCGAAGCGCACGCTGCCCTCGTGGATCGACTGCACGCTGGGGCCGCAGGCGAAGGCAGCGCTGAACGCCGCGCCCAGCACCACTGCCGGCAGTAGGGAGCGACGAAGGGCCGAACGCGGACGAAGCACCACCGTGATCCTGCCCTTATGGGTCCAGCCGAGCAAGCGTGCTATGGCTCCGCCATGTTCACCGGCCTCGTCGAGTGCACGGGCCTCGTCGCAGCGCGCGTCAAGCGTGGCCCCGCGGAGCGTCTGGCACTGAACGCTCCTTTCACGGACCTCGAGCTCGGCGAGTCGATTTCGGTGAACGGCGCTTGCCTGACCGTGGTCAGCCACGCCGCCGGTCGTTTCGAGGTCGACGTTTCGGCCGAGACGCTGGCCCGCACGACGCTGGGACGCCTGCAGGTCGGGTCGAAGGTGAACCTCGAGCGCGCCCTCCAGCTGGGCGACCGGCTGGGTGGACACCTGGTTTCGGGCCACGTGGACGGTCTGGCGCGAATCGTTGCCGTGGAACCGTCCGGCGACGCGCGCGCCGTTACTTTCGAGGCCCCGGGCGAGCTTGCGCCCTACCTTGCCGCCAAGGGCTCGGTGGCGCTCGACGGAGTTTCTCTGACCGTGAACGGCGTGACGGGCGCGCGCTTCTCGGTGATGGTCATTCCCCACACGCTGGCCGTCACCACGCTGGGGAATTGCGCGCCGGGCCAGGAGGTGAACCTCGAGGTCGATCTGGTGGCGCGCTACGTCGTGCGCTACCTCGCGACCGGCGCCGAGCGCCCCGACCCCGACGCCGCCCTGCGCGCTGCGCTCGAGCGGGCTAACCTGGTCTGACCTCATGCCTCATCGAATGAACGTCGTGCCGCCACGAGCCCTCGATATCGCCCCGGAAGAGCTGCGGCGCGTCCAGGCGGGCCTCGATGACATCCGCGCCGGCAAGCTCGTGATCCTGGTGGACGACGAGGACCGCGAGAACGAGGGTGATCTGTGCCTGGCTGCCGAACGCATCACGCCCGAGGCCATCAACTTCATGGCCATGCACGGCCGCGGCCTGATCTGCCTCACGCTGACCGAGGAGCAGGTGGAGCGCCTGGAGCTGCCGTTGATGAGCGCGCCGGGCCGCAGTGGGCCGCGCCTGGGGACGGCTTTCACCGTCAGCATCGAGGCACGCGAGGGCGTGACCACCGGCATCAGCGCGGCTGATCGCGCCCAGACCATCCGCGTGGCGAGCAACGTCAACGCGACGGCCAACGACATCGTGGTTCCCGGCCACGTGCTCCCGCTGCAAGCGCGGCGCGGAGGCGTGCTCGTGCGAGCCGGTCAGACCGAAGGCTCCGTCGATCTGGCGCGGCTCGCCGGGCTCAACCCGGCCGGCGTGATCTGCGAGATCATCAAGGACGACGGCTCGATGGCGCGCATGCCCGACCTCGAGCACTTCGCGGCGCAGCATGGTCTGCGCATCATGACGATCGCGGATCTGATCGCGTACCGGCTGCAGACGGAGCACCTGGTACAGCCGGTCAGTGAAGGTGAGCTCGTGCTCGACCGCACCGGCACCACCTGGAAGGCGATGATCTTCGAGTCGGTGCTCGATCAACGTCAGTTCCTGGCGCTGATCAAGGGTCAGCCCAAGGCCGACGTGCCCACACTCTGCCGCATGCACACCGGGTCCACGCTGGCGGACATCTTCAGCAGCACCACGGCCGACGGCGCGCGAAACCTCGACGAAGCGCTCGACGCGATCGAAGCCGAGGGCTGCGGTGTGGTCGTCTACCTGCCGCCGCGAGGGGACCTCTGTGACGAGCTCGCGGTGCTCAGTCGTCGCACTGACACCAAGAGTTCACCGACGAGTGCCAAGCCGCCGGCTCCCAGCGCTCCCACCCGACCGCACGGCGGCACCCTGCGAGAGTACGGCCTCGGTGCGCAGGTTCTGCGCGAGCTCGGTGTCGGCAAGCTGCGGCTGCTCACCAATAATCCCCGCAAAATCGCCGGGATCCAGGGCTACGGCCTGGAGCTCGTGGAATCCGTTCCGCTCGAGTCCCACGCCGAGTGACGCGCTGGTCAAACCGGCGGCCCGCCCGGACGGAGTGCTAAGTTTTGCAGGAATTGCTCGGTCAGGTGATCCGGAGCGCTGTGTCCGGACACCATTGAGTCATGGTCGAGCGCACTGGCACCTTCGCCGTGGCTCCGGTCAAACGGCGCCAGCTCAACGAGAAACCGGCGCAGAACCGGCGCATCGGCGAGCTCATCGCCGAAGAGCTCCGCACCGCGCGGCCCGGCTCCGCGTTCGCGCGCTACGGCCGGCCCAGCTGGCTTCCTCGTGTGCGGCAGCTCAAGACCTGAAGCCTAGAATCGCTTGTACGGCAGGAACTTGCCGTTCATCTGCACGATTACGCGATCGCCCTTGGGGTTCTCTTCCTTGTGCACCTCGAGCGTGAAATCGATCGCGCTCATGATGCCGTCGCCGCACTTCTCCTGGATCACGTCCTTCAGCGACGTGCCGTAGACGCAGAGGATCTCGTAGAAGCGGTAGAGCAGAGGATCGGTGGGGACGATCTTGCCCTCCAGGCTGTTGCCCTTGGTCGGAAACTCAACCAGCGCGTCCCTCACCGTTTCGTCGAGGTCGAGGATGGCGCACAGCTTGGTCGCCGACTCCGGCGTCATCGAGTTCTCGCCGTAGCAGCACGACGCGACGAACATTTCGGAGAAGCCGACGTTCTCGGCGATCGCGGCCCAGGTGAGCTTCTTGCTCTTCTTGGCGTTCAGCACGAGCTCGGTCATTTCGCTCTTCTTCATGGCGGTGGCGATCGTCGCCCCTGATCGTTGCCGACCCGTTTCCGGCGGAATGCGTGCCGGCTTCGCCTGGTGTATGCTCGCATCTCGGTTCATGTTCGGGCGTGGTAGGCGGCGAAAACTCGCACCGTCGTTCGTGGTCGTCGTGGCGACCAGCGCGACCCTTGCTGCCTGTGGCGCAGCCAAAGACGAGGCGGTCGGGCCGTCTGGTGCTGCGGGGAGCGGGAGCGCGCCACCGTCGACTTGCCCCTCGCCACAGTTGCCGGCTCCGATGAGCTGTGACGTCGAAGGTCAGGTCTGCAGCCTGCCGTTCTGCTCGGGGTCAGAGCCGTACACCTGTCGAAGCGGCCATTGGGTCCGCAACGGCAGCAGCTCCTGCAACCCGCCACCGCCGCCCCTCATCTGTCCTTTCGATCCGCCTTCGCTGCTCGCACCGTGCCAGGGGGTCGGCTCTTGCACCTACGAAAGTGAGTGCGGCACGTACGTGCTGTCGTGCCTGACGCTTGGCTCGCCGTGGAGCGGTGCCGCGCCGGACTGTGCCGCTGGCGGAGGCGCCAGTGGCGCTGCGGGCGACGGCGGTAACGGCGGGTCGGACAGCGTGGCCGGGCAGGGCGGTGCGCCTGGTGGCGCCGCGGGAAGCGGCTGATTTCGAGCAACGAGCCTGGACGCCGGGCCCGATGCTAGGATGCCGCCCCCATGTCCAAGAGCGAAGTCATCGAGGGCGAGCTCATCCCTCCCAAGTCGGCCCGATTCGCGATCATCGCGTCGCGCTTCAATGCCTTCATCGTCGAGCGCTTGATCGAAGGCGCGGTCGACGGTCTGAAGCGCCACGGCGTCGAGGCCGAGCGCATCACGATCGTGCGCGTGCCAGGGTCGTGGGAGGCGCCGCAGGTCGCCATGCGCCTGTGCAAGAGCGACAAGTTCGACGCCGTGATCGCGCTAGGCGCGGTGATCCGCGGCGCCACGGCGCACTTCGAGTACGTGTCCGGCGAGTCCGCCAAGGGCGTCGCGCAGGCGGCCATGGCCAGCGGCGTGCCCGTGATCTTCGGTGTGCTCACCACCGACACGATCGAGCAGGCCGTCGAGCGAGCCGGGACCAAGGCGGGCAACAAGG
Source organism: Polyangiaceae bacterium (assembly GCA_035539475.1). Taxonomy (GTDB): domain Bacteria; phylum Myxococcota_A; class Polyangia; order Polyangiales; family Polyangiaceae; genus PMG-095. The sequence continues at coordinate 4,263 of DATLIL010000170.1, read as the reverse complement.
GCTTCGACGCGGCGCTCGCGGCAATCGAGATGGTGTCGCTCGACAAGGCGCTCTCGGACGCGGGTTACTGAGAACGATGGGCGCGCGTACTACCGCTCGCGAAGCTGCGCTGCAGATGCTGTACGCGCTGGAGGCCAGCGCGGGCGGAGCCGAGCAGGTCATCGGTGACTTCTGGCGCGAGCTGCCAGGCGATCCGGAGGGAAGGGACTACGCCGACGGCATCGTGCGCGGCATCGCCGCCGGGACCGAGGCGGTGGACGCGCGCATTCGCGCGGCCAGCAAGAACTGGCGGCTCGAGCGCATGACGCGCGTGGATCGCAACATCTTGCGCATGGGAGCCTGGGAGCTCGAGCACAGGAGCGAGGTGCCCCGCGCCGTGATCATCGACGAGGCGGTGGAGCTCGCCAAGCGCTACGGCACGGACGAGAGCGGCGCTTTCGTCAACGGCGTCCTCGATCGCATCGCCGACGATTGTGGACGTCCGCCGGAGGCGCCGAAGAGCTGAACGAGGCCGATCGTTGGATCTTCGTTTCACACTGCCGCACCTGCGCAAGCTCGATCTGTCGGGCACCGAAGTTCTGGTCACCGCGCTCGCCGCCGACGAGAGGCCGCCGCAGGGCGTGGCAGGCCTGCTCGATTTTCGCATGGCCGGGCGCATCTCGCGCCTGATCGAGAAGGGCTTCGCCACCGGCGTCGCTGGCGAGGTGCTGCTGATCCCCGGTCGCCCCAAGCTGCCGTTCGACAAGGTGCTGCTGTTCGGCGTCGGCAATCGGGCTGACTTCTGCGAGCCCGTGTTCCGCAGCGTGCTCTCGCGCGTGCTCTCGACGCTGGAGGGCCTGCGCGCGCGGACGGCCGTGGTGGAGCTCCCGGGCCGTCACTTCGATGGCATCTCTGCCGAGCGCGCCGCGGACATCTTGCTCGAGATCGCCGGTGGCCGCCCGGAGCACGACGTCTGGACGTTGATCGAAACGCCCGAAGCGCAGCGCACGATCACGCAGCAGACGATCCTCGAGCGCCGCCGCGTGCGCCAGCTCTAACGAGCCAGGGTGCTACCGACCAGAGCGCCTGCGGCGAAGTAGCTGCCCGTGCTCGACGCGGGCAGGATGTCGTAGGTGCGCTCGTGTTCGTACGGGACGAGCTCGGCGTCGAGCACGGGGTGGCCCTCGTCCAGGGCGCCGCCGCGCAGCAAAGAGGAGAAATCGCGACCGTCGGCGGTGGGGTGGCCCGGGCTCATCTCCAGTACGCTGCCGTCACCGAGCAACAGGCGCACGACATGATGATTCACCACCGGCGTGCTGCCTGTCCGCGCGATGGGCACGGCGACGATGGCGCCGTGATCGACGCTGTAGACGAGCTCGCCGACGCGGAGCGACGCGATCGGACGAGTCCCGGAGGGCGTCGCGATGGGCGTATCAGGGGAGGCGCAGATGGGACACATGTTGCCGGCGTAGTTCCAGGCGCCGTTCTGACAGTTGATGGTGAGCGCGCAGTCGTGCCCGCACTGCATTCCCTCCTGGTCACAGGCTTCACCCGCCTGTGGTTGAGGATTGGGACAACCCTCCATCGGCGTGATGCAGGCCCACTGGGGTGGATCGATCGTCTGGCAGATCGGGTACTCCGAGCCGCCCTGGCAGGGGCTACACACGCAGCGCGTGCCGTCGTCGTACCAGCACTGCGTAAGGTCGTCGGTGCAGGTGCTACCCTGCTCCGGTTGCGACGCCGGGCAGGTTTCGGGTAGCGGCTCCACGTTGCACAGCGACGGATCGGGCTCCGTCAGCTTCCAAAGGTTCTGAGAACACAGCGCCGAGGTCCGGCACATGGGTCTGGGATCGTCGCCCCAGCTGCAATGAGCCAAGACGAAGAGGCCCTCGTCCGCCGGTACATCGCACGCAGAGTTGCTCACCGGTGGCTCGGACGGGCAGAAAGAGCTCCCCGACCCGCCCGTGCCTCCAGCGCTGGTGCCAGCCGAGCTCGAGCCGCCCTTGCCGGAGCCGCCGTTGCTCGACCCCGCGGTGCTGGAGCCGCCCGTACCCGAGGCACCGGAGCTTCCGCCGCCCTTGCTCGAGCTGCCGGCGCTCGCACCAGTACCTCCGGTGTCGTCGTCGTCGTCGTCGTCGTCGCTGCTCGCGCCGTAGCAAGCACCGACCAGAACCGCCGCCCAACACACAGCCAGCGTCGCGGGCTTCATGGCTTCGAGCATACGCCGCTCGGCAAGGAAGTCACGATCAGCGAATGCTGCACGTGCCGTCGGTGCAGCGCCTGGCAAACAATGCCGACACCGCCTTACGGCGATTCGAGATCACCATGAAGAATCGCTCGGCGAGCGGCGCAAAGGCGTCGCCTGCCAGGCGGTACGACCATTCGCGCCACTCGACCAGCGCCCACAGGCAGGTCAGGAACGCGGCCGGCCCGACCCAGATCTCGCCGCCGTCACCAACGACCACGAGCTCGTCGCCGAGCCAGGGGATGCCGGCGAAACGCGCCCTGGCCTCGGCACAAGTGCAGGGCATGAGCTCGAGCCTGACGTAGCTCGGCTGCCCCGAGAGCCAGAACGCGCAGCGCCGGCAGAGCGCGCAGCCCGGATCGTACAGCACCGTGAGTGCACGCGGACTGCGCGGTGGATTGAAGCGTTCGTGCGCATCGTTTTCGATCTCGTCGAGCCAGGCTTCGGTGTTCATGGTGACCTCGGCGCGCCTCGCAAGATCAGGCGTGGACGTGAGCCGCGTCCTGGTGCAGCTGTGGTTTGACGGGCGGCGGAGCGAGCCTGATCTGTCCACGCCGGCGGATACGGTGGAAGAAGTAGAGGTTCATGAAATGCATCCCGCCGAGCGCGAGCAAGAGCGCTCCGAGCTTGGCGGCGAGCGTCTCGATCGCCTCGGTGGCGCTCGGCGCGGCGATGTCGGCCTTGAGCGTGAGCAAGGCGTAGCCGAGGTTCAGCAGGTAAAAGCCCACCACCAGCAGCTTGTTGACGGCCACGGCCATGCGCGGGTTGTCGATGAACACTTCGTCGAGGAAGACCTCGCCGTTACGAGACAGCGTGCGCGCCAGCCAGATCGTGAGAAATACGCTGACGGCGGCATAGACGACGTAGACGGCGATGAGATTGTTGGACGCCATGAGGGTGCTCCTTTACCTGCCGGTACAGGAGCGCCTGTCAGCGGTTGCGCCCTCGCCTCAAAAAAAGCGATTTCGAGTTTTACGGTACCGGCCCGAGCTGCCGAGCCCGCAGCCATTGCCGCAGCTGATTCGGATCGATCGGCTTGTAGAAGCAGGGGTTGGCGACGGAAGCGAGGAAGCGCTGTGCCGGCTCGCCGAAGGCGCCGCCGGTCATGAACACGACGCTCTCGGGGTCGACCGCGGGCAGGTCCTGCAGCGCTTCGAAGAACGCCATGCCCGTCATGCCGGGCATCATGAGATCGCACATGATCATGTCGAAGCGCTCGCCCGAGCGCAGCAGGTCGAGGGCCTCCTGCCCGCGCGTCGCCGATACGACGTCGTGCTCGGGCTGGAGCAGGCGGGTCATGGCCGAGCACAGGCTGACCTCGTCGTCGATGAAGAGGATGCGTGCACGCGGCAACGTACCTCCGGCTGGGGCTGCCAGGTTTGCTCCAGTCGACCCGTTGCTGCGCGGGAGGGACACATGGAACGTGGTGCCACGCCCTGGTTCGCTGTGCACCTGAATGCTGCCGCCCAGCTGGGTCACGATGCCGTGGCAAATTGCGAGCCCGAGGCCCATCCCTTTGCCGACAGACTTGGTAGTGAAGAAGGGATCGAAGACGTGCCCCAGCTGAGCCGCCGGAATGCCCTTGCCGGTATCGCTGATGGCGACGCTGACGGCGGAATCGCTGGCACGGGTGGCGATCGTGATTTCACCGTTCCTGGCGTCCGAGACGGCGTCGACGGCGTTGGCGATCAGGTTGACCACGACCTGAACCAGGCGTGACTCGTCGGCCAGGACCGGGGGAACGTTGGTGAAATCACGCACCAGGCGGGCGTGATGGCGCACCTGATTCCAGGTCAGGTCGATGGCTCGCTCGATGGCGGCGCCGACGTCGACCGGCCCCGTCACGAGCGGCTCTACGCGACCGAAGGAGTGGATGTCGCGAACGACGCGAGCGATGCGGAGCGCGCCATCGCGTGCACTCTGCAACGATTGAACGGCCTCCGAGCTCACCTCGGGCGCGGTTTGCAACGCCCGCAGCGCGAGCTCGATCTCCGCGATCACGTGGCTGAGCGGGTTGTTGATCTCGTGGGCCACACCGG
>DATLIL010000169.1:0-4008 GCA_035539475.1 Polyangiaceae bacterium | reverse complement strand
AAGACGAGGAGGAGGACGACGACCAGTTCAAGATCGGACCCGTCGTCGGCGTCGGTGCACCCGGCCTCTTGAGCATTGGCGGGACGCTCAAGCTCACCAAGTTCCTGGGCGCTGGCGTCACGCTCGGAATCATCCCGTCAGTGAAGCTCTCGTACTACGGCGAGGCGACGGTCTCGTACCAGCACCTAGACTTCTACGGTCGCATCTACCCCTTCGGCGGCGCGTTCTTCATCGGCGCCGGCGCCGGCTACGCAACGATGAACGCCGAGTTCACCAACACCTTCGACGTTCCGCCCATGTACCAGCCGTTGGTCGGTCGGGCTTCGGTCACCTAAGACAGCAAGGGCTCGGTGAAGACGCTGGTGCTGACCCCCACGATCGGCTTCTTCCACACCTTCGGCTCCGGCTTCAGCATCGGGATGGACACCGGTATTCAGCTCCCGATCGCTCCCTCCGAGGTGGAGTTCGAGCGCGACGACATCGAAGGGCTGCCTCCGGAGCTGGTCAATCAGTACCTGACGCCGGCCGACGAGGCCGTGAAGGACACGCTCGAGACCGTCGGGCGCACGCCGCTGCCCACGTTCAACCTGCGCCTCGGTTGGATCTTGTGAGCCGCTAGACGATCGGGCCCTCGCACAGATTCGCGAGGCCGAAGACGTTCGAAGTGATGCCGGCCGCGTTCTGCACCGAGATCAGCAGGTCGTTGTTGCTGCGCCCGTTGGCGTTGACGATGCGTCCCGTCTCGAAGGCGCCGCCGCCCTGGCCTGCGAGGACGAACGGGATGTCCTCGAGGTAGTGCCCGCTCGAGCTGTCGCTCCAGCACTCCATGCCGAGGATCACCGAGCTGTTGTAGAGCCCGTTGTGGCCGTCGCCGTCGTCGATGCCCTTGAGCGCCGTGAGCAGCGCGGCGAACTTCTCCGAGTAGAACGAGTCGACGATGTTCTGGCCCTCGGAGTCGCCGTTGTGCTCGAGCGAGTGGTGAGCGTCGTCCACTCCCATGCTCGGCCAGCGCTGCCCGCTCGAGGCGCCGGAGAGCGTGTAGGCCACGACTCGCGTCAGGTCCCACTCGAAGGCGAGCTTGATCAAGCTGATCATCTGATCGTGCACCGGTGAGAGCTGATCGAGGTTGTCCTCGTCCTCGCCGTTGCCGTCTGGCCGCGTCGACGTGGGGCAGAGCTGGGTGGTGCCACCGCCGCCCGACTCGAGCGCCGCGAGCTGGGCGTCGGTCGTCTTCTCGATGGCGCGCCAGCCCTCGACCAGTCCGTCGAGCTTCTGCGCGTGCTCGGAGTCCACGCCCAATACGCGCTTGGCGTCGTCGATGTCGCGTAGCCTGAAGTCGAGCAGGCTCTTCTTGCGCTGCAGCGCCGCCTTGAGCTGGCTGTTGTCGGTGCCGGGTTGGTTCGAGTCGGTGGAGCAGATCAGGTTCACGCGCTCCATCAGCGTGTCGTAGACCTGACCGGCGTCCTGGATCGGCTCGATGGCGTTGCCGTACTGCTCGTCGCCGGATTCGCGCTTGCGATACGAGATGTAGCGCTGGCCCAGGCCCACGTTGTCGGCGTCGGAGTGAGCGCCCGCGCCGAGGTGCAGGCTGGGGAACGGCAGCACCGCGAGCTCGGGGCGTGTCTGATAGTGGTTGGCGATGGCGACGTCGATCGACTCGTGATCGGTGTACGCGTAATACGAGTCGTTTTCGGAGTAGTGGTAGTCGTTGCCGGTAACGCAGCCGATCAGGCCCGCGCCGTGCTCCTCCTGGTAGCCGTCGCTCTTGGGCGAGCCGCCGTGGATCTGCATGCCCTGGAACAGGATGAGGTCGCTGGAGTGCGGCGCCAGTGGCGCGAGCGGCGTGCCTGCCAGGCTCGTGATCGCGGCCGGCCGCACCGAGGGCGAGTGATACGAACCGCCCTTGAAGAACATGACGAAGCGCGGCGCGCCGGCGAAGGGGCCTCCCGCCACGTAGCCCATCGAGCGCGCGACCGGCATGAGCAGGAACGCCAGCGGTCCGAAGGCCTTGATCAGATCGCGGCGAGTGAGCTTTGGTTTGCGCCTCATGGAACCTCCGAGCGACGAGAGAAGGTGGACGAGCTCGCCAGCGTGTGGAGCAGCTTCACGATGTCCTGCTCCCCCTCGTTGGCGAAGTTGAAGAACATCTGCCTGAGCACCGGATCGTCCCCGGGTTCTTCGTCGCGCCCGTTGTAGAAGCGGAAGAGCTGCCGCGTGAAACATTGCTGGAAGCGCAGCGAGCTCGTGAAGCCGCGCAGCGCGTCGGCTGCCGTGTTGGTCGTCAAGGGGCCCTCGTCCAGAAAGTCCACGGAGATGCTGGCGTCGACCGGCAGCCCGTTGTCCTCGGTGCGGTAGCGCCCGATGGCGTCGAAGTTCTCTTGCATGAAGCCGAACGGATTGATGTAGGAGTGGCAGCCCGCGCAGGTTGCCGGCGTGGTCACGCTCTCGATCTGCTGGCGCAAGGTGCCTTCGCGCTCCTCCGGCAAGGTGGTGTCGACGCCCTCGGGCGGTACGCCGAGCTGCATGCACATGACCTTGCGCACGAAGAAGACGCCGCGCTTGACCAGCCGGGTCGTGGTCGGTCCGGAGTGCGACGCGATCACTGCCGGCTGCGTGAAGATGCCGAGTCTCTGATCGGAGCCGGCATCGTACGTCGATGCCAGGAGGCCCGCGCCGAAGGGTTGCGTCACCTCCGTCAAATCCTTGAGCTTGGGCGCGCTGGTCCCGAGCTGCTGCTCGAGAAAGCTCTCGGTCTCGGCCACGATCGCCGTCGCGAGCTCGGGCGTGAACTCGGGAAAGATGCTGGTCGCGATGTCGAACTCGTCCGGCTCCTTCACCTCCAGCCAGGCGTTGATGAAGCGCATCAGCTTGGCGCGAGCCAGCGGTGTGGCCAGGACCTGGTCGGCCGCGGCCGTGACCTCGTCGGGCGCGATCGCCGCGAGGCCGACCGCCTCGGGCGGAGCATCCGCCAGCGTGTAGCTCAGGTTCTGTGCCAGCTGAGCCGGCAGCAGCAGACTGTCGGCGCTGGTCTGCACCTCGTCACGGAAGGCAAAGCCGGGCGACGACAGCGTGACGTCGACCAGATCGGCCACGGCGTTGGCCAGTCCGACCTCCGCGATGCTGGCGCTGAAGAAGTCGGCGTACCTGGTCAGGAGCTCTTCGGAGGTGACACCACGAAACGCGCGGCTGACGAAGGCCCGCGCCTGCTCGTCCAGACAGGCGGCGTCGCTCTCGGCGCAATCGATCACGCTCGCCGGTGTAGCCCTCACACTCTCGACTCGCTCCGTGATCCAATCGACGAATGGCGTGAAGTTGGCGGCGTTGAAGTCGAGGTTGGCCGCGTACTCGTAGTTCTTCTCCAGCGGATCGCGCGGCAGGTGGTCCACGGCGCTCTGCCCCGTGTGTTCGGGCAACACGGTCTGCCCGGTGAGCTCGAGCTGGGTCCGAGTCAGGCGGAAGATGCGCTTCTTGGACGGCGCGATGTCCGTGCCCGGAAAGTACGTCAGCGCAATTTCGAAGAGCTCGGGGTTCTCGGCTTGCAGATCGTCGTCGATCGCGTCCTGATCATCGTCGATCGCGGTGTTGCCCCCCCCCGCGGGGCCCTGTCCTGGTCCCTGGCCCTGTCCTGGGCCGCTGCTGGTGCCCTCGATCACTCCAGTGCAGCCCAGGGCGAGGACGACCGTGGCGGTGAGTGCTTTGGTCATTCAAGCCCTCAGTGCGCGCCGGCGCGGCAAAGGTGGTCAGCCTCCGGACGTTTTTCTTTCGGCAGGAAAATTTCGCCGATCGTGCGTGCTAGGCTTCCGGCGATGATCCCCGGCTGGAGGCGAGTTTCGCGAGCTTTACGGCTCCTGCTCGCCTGCGCCATCGTCTGGCTGGCGGCGGGCTCGCCGGGGCAGGGGATTCACGAGCAGCGCGCGGTGGCCGTGATGATCGCGCCGGCTCGGGCCGAGGCTCGAGCGGCGGTCCAGCGCGCGGTGGCCGCTCCGTCGCTCGAGACGACCTTCGAGC
>DATLIL010000168.1:0-2979 GCA_035539475.1 Polyangiaceae bacterium | reverse complement strand
GTCAAACGGCTCGCAACTTTGACCCCCGATCGGCGTCCAATGTTGACCCCGGCGGAGGTTGTCCCGGTAGTGCATAGGAGGGGCCCGCGCCGGGAGCGAGCGCGCTTCAGGCGCGCTGGCGAGCGGACGGCGCGGGAGGTATCTGTGCACCCACCGGGACAACCGGTGGGAAGGCATACGGTCAGGCGCGGTTCTTGAAGCGCCAGCTCTCGTTGCCGGTCTCGACGATGTCGCAATGGTGGGTGAGGCGGTCGAGCAGCGCGGTCGTCATCTTGGCGTCGCCGAAGACGCTCGGCCACTCGCCGAACGTCAGGTTAGTGGTGACGATGACGGAGGTCTGCTCGTAGAGGCGGCTGATCAGGTGGAACAGGAGCTGGCCGCCGGATTGAGCGAACGGCAGATAGCCGAGCTCGTCCAGGATGATGAAGTCCATCCGCGAGAGATAGTCGGCCATCCGGCCCTGACGGCTGGCACGGCCCTCGGCCTCGAGCTTGTTGACCAGGTCCACGACGTTGAAGAACCGGCCGCGGGCACCGCCGCGGATGCAGGCCCGCGCGATGGCGATGGCAAGATGGCTCTTGCCGGTACCGGTGCCCCCGACCAGGACGACGTTGCGCTCATGGGCGAGGAACTCGCCGCCGGCGAGATCGTGCACCAGGGTGGCGTTGATCGGGGTGCCGTCGAAGGCGAAGTCGCCGAGGTCCTTGGCCAGCGGCAGCCGGGCGATGGTCATCTGGTACTTGATTGAGCGCGCCTGCTTCTCGGCGATCTCGGCGGAGAGCAGGTCGCCGACGATCCGCTGCGGCTCGTGCTGGCGCTTCACCGCGGTGGCGATGATCTCGTCGTAGGCGGCCTTCATGCCGAACAGCTTCAGCCCGCTCATGGTCTCCAGGATCTGCGAGCGCTCCATCACACGGCCCTCCTGAGGCGGTCATAGCGGGCGCAGTCGGCCGCCGGGGCATGCCGCAGCCTGAGCGCATCCGGAGTCACGATGGTGATCGGGGCAGCCGGCTCCCGGCGCCGGGCGAGGATGTTCAAGATCACATCCGCCGAGTGAACACCCTGGCCCAAGGCCTCCTGGCAGGCCGCCTCGACCGCGGGCAGGCCGTCGCTCAGGACGGCGGTGAGGATGCCGACGAATTGGCGGTCACCGTCGGCGGCACCGACGAGCTTGCGCCGGACCCGCTCGAGCCCGGCCGGCAGCACCCAATTCTTGAACGGTGCGCCGTTGCGCAGCGCTCCGGGCTTGCGGGCAAGAACGGGGACGTAGTGCCACGGATCGCTGATCGTCCGGTCACGCCCGAACGAGCGGGGATGCTCGCCGACCAGGCGCCCGTCCTGGCGGATCTCGATCCACTCCGCGTAGGCACGGATCTCGACCGGACGCCCGACCGCGCTCGCCGCCACCGAGTAGCGGTTGTTGTCGAAGCGGACGAGGCAGGTCTTCGACACCGAGGCCGGCACGGGTGGAACCCGTCGAACCGCCCTGGATAGGGCACCAGGCTCGCGCGCTCGGCCTCGAACACCTGCCAGACCGTCTGATCCTTGAACTCGGGATGACGGTGCGCCTTGGCGTAGGCGATCGCCTTGTCCAGCAGCCAAGCGTTCAGCTCGTCGTAGCTCTTCACGCGGAGGCGGGGCGCAAAGAAGCGCTCGCGCACGAGGCCGACCTGGTTCTCGACCTGGCCCTTCTCCCAGCCCGAGGCCGGCGTGCAGGCGACCGGATCGACCAGGAAGTGGCTGCACATCTGCAGGAAGCGGCGATTGTAGAGACGATCCTTGCCGGCGAAGATCGTCTCCACCGCGGTCTTCATGTTGTCGTAGATGCCGCGGGTACAGGCGCCCTTGAAGAAGGCAAACGCCCGGTCGTGGGCGTCGAACACCATCTCCTGGGTCTCGCGCGGATAGGCCCGCACGAACAGCATGCGCGAGTGGCAGAGCCGGACGTGGGCGACCTTCACGATCACCGTCGTGCCGTTGATCAGCACGACCTCGTGGCTCCAGTCGAACTGGTAGGCCTCGCCCGGCGCGAAGGTCAGGGGGACGTAGGCGTCGACCGAGGTCTTCGTGTCTCGGCGCCGAGTACGGGCGTAGCGGCGCACGGCGTCGTAACCGCCCTCATAGCCCAGCCCCCGCAGCGCCTCGAACACCCGGATCAGGGTCAACCGCTCACGCGCGGGCTTCGCCTCGTTCGCGACCAGTAGCCGGTCGAGCTCTTCCTTCCAGCGCCCCAGCTTCGGCAGAGGCTGGACCTCGCGCTCGTAGGTGAACTCGGTTGCACCCGAGCGCAGCACCTTGCGCACCGTGTTGCGCGAGACGTGCAGCTCCCGGACGATCTCTTTGATCGTCTTGCCCCGCACGAAAAACTCGCGCCGGATCCGCGCAATCGTGTCCACGCCCTTCATCCCCCGACCACCCGCTCCAAAACCCGAGCAGGTAGCCCGCGAGAACCGCGCCAACGGGGGTCAAATTTGGACGCCGATCCCCCGACTCAGGGGGTCAAAATTGCACGCCGAGCCACACGCTAGGGCCATGCTTCATCATGTCGTCCGACACCGAAGCGGCCGAGCGCCATATTGCGCGGCTCAAAGCCGAGTTCAGTGAGCGCCTTCCCAGGACGTTGTTCGTGATGACGCTCGTCGACCGCGAGGATCGCGGCCAATGACCCGCGCCCTGCATCGGCGGCTCGATCGCCTGTCCGGCCGGTTTTCGGCCGGCCGGCTGATAACTCTGAGCGTCGCGCACGAGCATGCGGACGACGCCGACATGATCAATGCGACGCTGGCTGCCGCTGGTATCAAACGCGAAGACGGCGACCTCATCGTGCTCTTGAAGATTTATGCCGCGCTCGGCTCCGAGCCTCCGTGTACGCTGCAGTCCGTCTTACCGCTCGCCCCAAACGGCCTGAAGGTGCTGCGATGACCAGCGGCCTGAACCGGCGGCTCGCCCGCTTGGAAGCGCGCGAGCCGCCACCTCTGC
>DATLIL010000167.1:0-10790 GCA_035539475.1 Polyangiaceae bacterium | reverse complement strand
TTGGTGATCTCTTCTGGCGTGAGCACATCCTGGATGGCCACGCCGTCGTCGTCCGGATCGACCACGTCGACGATGTTCGGATCGGTGCCGATGAGGTTCGGATCGAAGATCGACGTCCCCGCGTAGCCAGGGCCGTGGTGGCAGCGGAAACAAGTGCCTCCGAACAGCTCTCTGCCTTTGCTGAGCTCGTCTTCGTCGAAGGTTCGTTGCGGCGCGGGCGGCGTCAGGCTCATGATGTAGTCGATCAGTGGCTGAACCTTGGCCACGTCGTACTCTTCGCCGAGCGGCAGCCCGCGCAAGGCGCCGGCGATGTGGGCGAACGTTCGCATGATGTGCGCCAGATCCGGGGCGCCGCCGTTGGAGCCGAGCATCGCGCCATGCGTCGACCCGGCGGCTTCCATCGCTGCCGGGTCGATGCCCCAGAGCACGCCCATGCGCACGGGTGCCCGCACGCCGTCGTCGAGCGAGGGTCTTGAATAGGGGTCCATCACGCCTGTCGGCAAGATGGCGAGTAGTTGCTTGGCATCGTCATCCGGAGGCGGGTTCTGTGTGGCGGCGCCACTGAGGAACAGGGCGAGCCCTTCGCTGGCAAACGCGGCTTGTATCGCCAGATCCGCGAAGGCTTCGTCACGGATCGGTCCGATGGCGGCTTCGACCTCGGCCGACAGCTCCTTGTCGGGAAACGTCGCCAGCTCAGGCAGACTCACGAGTGCGAGCGTGTAGCGACCGAAGGCAAAGTCGTGATTGGGCGATCCGACCACATAGCGTCCGTCCGTCGTTTTCCCGAAGTGGCAGGAGCCGCAGGTGAGCGTGTACGTCGGCGTGCCGCCCGCCATCTCCGGGCCCGGCGTCATGCCCACGGGAAGACCGGTGTCGGAGTACGGATCGGCGAATAACCCGAGCTTTTCGAATGATCGCCCCACCGTGGTCGGTGCGTTCTCGCGCAGCAGGTCGACCAGAACGGCCGGCGAGCCCGGAACGTCGATGTTTTCGTAGAAGAACATCCACTTGCCGCAGCGCAGGCTGGTCTCGCGATCGTCCTCGCCGGCGAAGTAGCGATCGCAATCAGCGCCGCTGAGCTCGCCGTGCTCGAGGATGTCTTCCAGCTCGCGGCTCTGATCGGTGAGGGGCGAGGGCAACACCGGCGTGGAAGGAGCGGGGGCGACGGGACCGCTGGGCGTGACCTCTCCGGCCACGGGATCCACCGCGCCCGTGGCGCCCGTGCCGGCGACCGTTCCCTCGCTCGTCGGAGCGCAAGCCGCCTCCAGCAGCGTCAACAGACCGACGAAGGTCAGCTGGATCCATCGCGAAGAACGTTTCGGAGGCATGGCGTGCGTGGCCTTAGACGATCCCGCCATCACCGTCGAGGCAGCGGTATCGCGTCCAGCCCCAAGGAAGGATCGATTGTGAGCAATCGATCACGTTATTCGCGAGTTCAGTTTGAGCACAACCGATTTGCGCGCATCGCAACAGTCTTGGCTGGCCGCGAGTCCGATCTCGATCAGACCTACATTGTAATGGTGACTTACAGTCCCGTTCGCTGCTAGACACCCCCACCGCAATCAAGCGACCGCACGTCCTGGTGGGCATGCCAGGAAACGCGCGGCCTTTTGGCATGGGTGCAGCGGCTTCAACAGAAGAAGAGTGCCGTATTCAAGGCTAGGTGGAATCAGCGAGCCCGATTAGCGCGCTGCTCGGGAAGAGTGCGCCTTCGGTTCGATGACGAGCCTCATTTTGCGCGGATTCGCGCGGCGTTTCTTACGGGAACAGGGCATGAGTCAGAAAAGTTCATTGGGTTATTTGGTCGGGCTGGGAGCGCTGGCAGCGCTCTTTCCAATCGGGGAGGCGCACGCCTTCAAGACGGGCACGCACTCGGCGGCGGCGACGGAAGTCGCAGAACAGCTCGATGCTGCGATCAGTTCTTCGGGCTCCGGGACGCTGCACTTCGAGATCGACGGCAGGGAGCTCGAGATCGCGATCAGTGAGGCAGAAGCCTACCAGGCCGTGATCGACTGGAAGGATTACTTCCGCGCCGGCGTGATCGGGCCTGACGGTTTCCCCGATCCGCTCACCGGGCAGATCATGATGCACGGCGACGAGTCGGACATCGTGAAGAATCTCGTCGAGGCGGCGACGCAGGTGCGGCCGCCGGATCACGATCATTTCGAGCCGTACGAGCAGCGACGTGGCCCGGCGGAGTTTCGCTCCATCGACTTCGTCACGGCCATGCTCGAGTTCTTCAACACTCGCTACACGCCGAGCGACGCCAAGGAACGCGCGCAGATCGTCGCCTTCATCATGGGCTACGTCTCGCACGGCGTCGGCGACAGCTTCGCTCACACCTGGGTCAACGAGCTCGCGGGCGGCGCCTGGTCGCTCCAGGCGGGTAACGGCCTGTGGGGCCCTTTCAGCGAGGAAATCAAGCACATCGCCGTGGAAACCATGGTCGACAAGCTCGTGCCGAGCGAGCTCGTCAGCGTGCCCGGAGACGGCGGCGGGCAGGAGCGGATTCGCTTGCGCGCGCCGCTGCGATTCCTCGACGCCTTCTACTCGAGCCTACCCATCCACTCGGGGCTAGCCGCCTACAACCCGAGCTCCGGCCTTCAAGGCTTCATCGAGCACTACAGCAACTTCAACAGCTATCACGGCGGCTTCTTCTACAACTACCTCAACGCGCAGACGCAGGTCGCGCCGTCGCTCAAGTCGTGGTCCGGCTTGAGCGGCTTCTTCGACCTCGCGGAAGACGTCAACGACAACGCCTTCGTCAACTTCGGCCTCGACGCGGCCGAGCTCCCCGAAGAGGTGATGTCCTGGCTCGCGCCGGCGGTGAACCCGCTGTCCTGGATCGACGAGGTCACCGGCGGCTTCATCGACTGCCACGCCGACCCGACGCTCGGCTTGCCGACGCCGATCGGAGACCTGCGCGAGGCGCTCGATTTCGTGGGCGGCGTGAACGACCGCGTCGACGAGCACCAGGAAAAGTCCGAGATCGTCCGGCGTAACTGGGTGCGTCTCGCACAGTGCACCTCGGAGAACATGGCGCGTGCGAACGCCAAGGACTTCGATCCCGACAACCCCTCGAAGAATCGCGACTCCTGCGCCGACGTGGTGCGCGCGGGCTGGACCGATCAGGGCAATCCTGACGGCTTGTACCGCGGCAGCATCCGCCCGCGCAGCGACGTCGCGGACATCGAGTACATCGATCTCAACGCGGACGAGCAATTTTTGCTCGACCAGAAGGCGGCGTTCCTGGGCGAAGATGCGGACGACCTGTTCCTCCTGGTCGACGATCCCATCAACAATCACGCCGTCTGGGAGCTCGACGAGGCGATCGAGGGCAAGAACGGCCATCGCTCGCTGGGTACCAACCTGCAGCGCATGCTCGACTACGTTGTGGATTTTGCTTTCCGCGTGGACGAGCTCGAAGAAGTGCTCCAGCCCGAGGACGACCGACGCCTCGCCGAGGACTACGAGGCCTTCTGCTCGGCCGTGCGGGACCCGGGCTTCGAGAACTGCCTCGACATCGCGTTCGCGCCGGTCGCGGCGGCGGGTCGTGGCGTCGTCTGCGCCGCGGAGCACGCGGCTTGTACCCTCGACAACGTACAAACCTGTCTGGGCGAGGCCTGCCAGGCTGCGTGCCCGTTCTCGAACTCCCAGTGTGCCGATCTGTGCGGCACCGGCGAGGTCAGCGGCTGCGAGGCGACCTGCGACGACTGGCTGTGCCTCGAGGTGTGCGTGCCGTTCGTGGGTTGCGGCGATGTGTGTGAGCCCTTCACGCATACCGCCTGCACCTTCGCCTGCGGTCTGTTCTCGTCGGAAGAGGACACCTGTCTCGAAGCCGCCGTCGACGAGGCCGTGTGCGGCGTCGAAGCGGTCGTGTGCAACGTCGACAACTTCGTGGATACCATCACGCTCGACAACTACGCTGACGAGCTGCTGACTCCTGCGCGCGCGGCCTGCGATACGGTCGACGAGGCTCTGCGCCTGTTCAAGTGCCTGAAGGGTGACCCGAACCTGTCCGAGGATCAGCAGAAGGCGGAACGCCGCACCTGCGTGATCGACCTCTGCCAGAAGCAGACGGACTTCAGCACGGCGGAGTGCACGGACACGTACGACGACATCGAGCAGGGCTACGAAGACGCCAAGCGCGTCAAGGACGCGATCAGCGAGGTCACCGACGCGCTGAAGGACCGCCCGCCGCACGAGATCGTGAACCTCGCGTTCTTGCTCGAGGATCTGCAGCAGAGCCCGGAGTATCTGCAGGCTCTGAAAGACACCGTGCAGAGCACCTACACGAACTGGCAGAACAACCCGCCGCCTCCGACCGCCACCGCCAAGGAGATCGACGAGTACAACCGCCGCGGTGACGTGATCAAGCGCTGGCAGAAGCTCGGCAACGACGTCTCCAACCTGGGCACTTCTTCGGACCCCATCGGAGACTTCGAGGCCGCATCGGAGGAGGCCGCTGACCTGATCCAGAAGTCGAACGAGCTCGGCCTGATCCCGACCATCATCGGGCCCACGGCGCAGCAGATCTACGCCGACATCGGTCCCTCGTTCACGGAGACCTTCCTGCCCTTCTTCAACACGCTGCAGGGCATGAAGCTCGCTCCGCTGACGCGCAAGGATCTCACGGACCTGTTCGAAGACGAAGCGAGCCTGCAGAGCCGTGAACGGCTGCCGTGGGCCCACGACAAGATGTCACTCGCCTGCGAGGGCGACGGCATGAACCCGTACTGCGACGTCTTCAAGAGCTTCGACGATCCCAACTGCCTCGACTGCGACGAGAGCTCGCTCACGCCGAATTCGGACCGCTTCGGCTGGGTTCCGGGACGCGGCATGGTCGCCTGGAACGAGTACGACGCGTCCAACCCGGTGCGTCACATCACGACCGAGTTGCCCTTCTGCAACAGCGACGACAGCTACGAGAACCTCTACACGCGCATCTTCAAGGTCCCCGCGAGCAGCCCGGAGTTTGCGGGCTTCGACGACCCGGAAGAGCCGTGGACGAGCTCGCAGCTGCCCGTGTCGATCAACACGACCAACAAGACGGAGGGCTACGGATCGCTGCAGGTCGACAAGTGTGGCTGGACGAGGCTCGAGAGCCCCGTGTTCAACACCACCGAGTGGGGCGCAGTCGGCGACAAACTCCAGGTCGACGTCTATATCCCCGCAGAGCAGTCGAACCCGTGGTGGGTTGGCGACATCATGATGTATGCGACGGTGCTGGGAGCGGACCTCCACTACCAGCAGCTCCCACCCTCCAGGGGTCTGACGGAGCTACCGCGCGGCGCCTGGTCGACGATCGAGTTCTCCGTGCCCGAGAACGTCCGCACGGCCATGCTCGGCGACTTCGCGAACGCCAGCCTGAGCATCGAGCTCAACTACGCGGGTTGCACCCAGCCCATCCTGCTCGACAATCTGCGCTTCGCCGGCGAGCTGACGAAGCGTCAGGACTACCACCTGCGCGGCAGCCAGACCTACGACGTGGCCACGAACTCTCTGTTCAGCTTCGATCACGTCGGTGACTGGTCGTCGAACGTGTCGCTCAGCGCCTCGGACGACCGCGTCCAGGGTACGGGTTCGGTGGCGGTCAATGCATCGTGGTGGACGCCGGTCACCAGCCGTCCGTTCAGCACGACGGAGCTCAGCGGGGTCACCCGCAACCTGAGCATCGACGTCTACGTGCCCGATCCCCAGCAGAGCCGCTGGTGGAACGGCACGGTGGACATGTACCTGACCTGCGGTCCGATCTACAACGCGTACGTCGGACAGGGTGAGCTCAAGGATCGCTTCCTGGACGAGTTCAACACCATCGAGTACCAGCTGACCCAGGAAATGTTCCAGGTTCTGAGCGGTAGCCGCGGCCGGTTCGACAGCTGCACCATCACGGTAGCCGTCAACGTCAGCCCCGGCGGCACCTGGCTGCTCGACAACCTCGGCTTCCACTGATCGAGAAAGACCATGACTCAGTCGAAAACCTCGCAGAGTTCGAAATTCGTGCTGATCGCCGCCGTGGCGCTGGCAGGCCTCGCGCTGGCCTACCTCGCCAAGCGGCCGGACTCTGCGAGCACGGGGAGCAGCCAGGCAGAGGCTGCTCCCGTCGGGGCGGCGGACGGGAATACCGTCAATGCCTCGGTCAAGGTAGCGCCGGGCGCAGATCGCTTCGCCGGTGAATGGGAGCAGACGAACGGTACGGCAACGGTCGTTTGCAACGGAAAGGTCGCGAAGGAGCAGCCGCTCGCGGGCAAGCGCTTCAAGCTCACGCGCAGCGCCGAGGGCTTGAAGTTCTCGGACGACGCCTGCGAGTTTCCGTTGGCCGTCGAGGGTACGCACGCGAAAGCGACGAGCGATCACTGCGTGCCCGCGAACCCGGAGTCGCCGATCATCACCATCAGCAAGCAGTCGATCGAGAGTGCGGACGGCAAGTTGGCGACGGTCGTGTTCGAAGGAAACTTCCACGTCGACATGCCGGACGTGAACAAGCAGATGGACTGCAACGTCACGGTGAACGGCTCGGCACGCAGGTTGTGACGATGAAGGGATACCGGAAGTTCGGTTTTGCCATCGGGGTGCTCGTTGCAAGCGTTAGCCTTGCAACGGGCTGCTCCGATGACTCGGACGGCAACGACGGGAGCGCCGGCGCTGGAGCGACCTCCAGCGCGGGCGTTTCCCACGAGCTTTGCCTGGACTACTGCGAGCACTACGGCGACAGCTGCTCCGCGCAGGCATGCGCGGAGTACTGTGACCTGAGCGTCGCCGTCGTCCCCGAGGAATGCGCAGACGTGTTCGACGCGTACCTCGGGTGCGCCGCCACCGCCGAGCTCGACTGCTCACTCGAGCTCGGCGAGACGCCGGTGGGCTGCAACCGGTCGGCGGTCGTCGCCTGTATCGGAGGCCCGAGCTGCTCTCGCTTCACGAGCGCCGACACGCTGTGTGAAGACCAGCATCCGGGTCTCGTCGGCTACATCTGCATGGCTGAAGCCGATGCCGGGTGCGTGGCGCTCGACCAAGACTCCGACTCGAAGACGCGCTGCTGCCCCGAGTAGCGAACCTCGGGCTCCGTTACTTCAGGAGCTCGAGGTCTGCGGCGCAGGAAAAGCCCGCCTCGGAGCGGCAGTCGAGGCGCACCTTGTCGGCGCCGGGCACGCTCGCCGTGCAGCGCAGCGGTGAGTTCTCGTGCCTACCGTACAGGTACCAACCAGGCTCGGAGAGCCGGTCTTTGTAGCGGTTTCCGCTGGTCGGCAGGTTGAGCGCAGCGGGGCTCGCCGCCTGCAGGCTGCAGCTGCCCGCGCCGGAAGTGAGGGTGAGCTTGCCCGTTTCGCCACAGGTGTTGTGGGTGACCTGGTAGCTCTCCTGGATCGCTTTGCGATCGTTACACTGCTTGCCACCGCCGCAACCGTCAGCGCGGAGGAAAGGGCTCGATAGGATGATCCCGAGCGCGAGCACGCGCTCATCGAGCCTGGCGAGCAGCGCGAAGAGTTTCATCAGCCGGGGGTGCCCAGAACATGATGGGCGTTCGGCGCGCCCCAGCACGCCTCGGCGCAGCTTCCGTCTAGGCAGACGCCCGACACGCAGTCGGAGTTGCGATCACAGGCCCCGCCGACCTCCGGGTAGGCCGTGCATACGGGCACGCCGTCCGGTCCCATGCAGCGCAGCCCGGCTTCGCAGCCATCTTGCTGCGCAGGGCAGCTGCCGCCCGCGCCCGCGGGTGTAGCGCAGAGTCCGGAGCTCTGCGGCGCCGCGATGGTGTGGTCACCCGACGTGAGATCGCAGAACTGCGAACTGCACTCGGCGTTGGTCTTGCAGGTCGCTCCCTCGGCTTTGCCCGAAAAAATGCCGCTGCAGGTCGCGGGGACGTCACCTGCGAGCGCTCGAGCCCACTCTTCGCAGGTCATGGCTTTCACGTCCGCGAAACAGCGCTCGGCCTGGGCCTGATCGATCTTGGTCGTCCCATCGGCGACGGCGTCGCTGAGCTGCTGAAAGCCTGTGTGCAGGGCGCCACGTTCCTCGCATTCGGCCTGCGTACCGGTCTGCTGCTGCTCGGCGCTGCAGCACTTGAAGTTCATGGAACACAGCGCGTTCCCGCGCAGATCCAGATATCGCTGCGCGGCGTCGCTCTCCTCCTCGACGCAGCCGCCGAAAACGACACAAGACAGCAGGAACAGAACCGAGCTACGCAGCGCGGGCGCCATGGGGGGCCTGGTTAACACGAAGAGGAGCAATTCCTCAACGAATGATGGACGCCCGAGAACGAGTAAAAAGCATGGCGCTTTCCGGTTTCAGGGGCGTGCCAGGCGCTGGCGGCGCGCCGAGAGGATCCTGGCGAAGGAGCGGAGCTCGAGCTCTTCGCGGAGCAAGCCGGTGCGCTCGGCGTCGGCGAGATCGATCGCGCCGCAGTTGATGGAGCGCAGGATCCCAACCCTGATAGAAGGCGCCTTCGAGCGATTGCTGGACGTGGCGGTGCGAGACCTGCCAGGCGGCGTGCACGGCCGCGCGGTCCTCCGCGCGCTGCTCGGGGCTGAGCGAGGAGCCGCGGTGCGGGGCGACGGGCATCACGTTGGTGGCGCCGTCGGACAGGAAGACACCCGTGCCGGCGTTGGCGAGCAGCATCAGGCCCTTGGCCAGATCACATCGGGTGATCCATGGTCTGGTAGGCGGCCGTGATGTTGCAGGAGGCGGTGACCTGGGTGATCTCGATCATGATCTCCATGCGCAGAGAGCCGGCGGCGAGGCCGTGACGGTGCTCGAGAAGCTCGAACAGCCGCACCAGCGTGCGCGGCTGTTCGGCGATGGTGATCTTGGGCAGCGTGACGACGAACTTGTCCGGTAGCCGGCCGCCGCTCTCCCGGCTGCCGGACCAGCAGGGCCGCCGACCTTGGGCGCCATGGCCGAGCGGAGCGCACCCTGCTAGGACGGCCCATCGCGTCCCGAAGCTCCGCTCCAGCCACCGACGTGCGCGCGCTTGCCGCGAAGGTGTGCCGCAGCACGGGCGCCGACAGCTGCACCTTGGGCGCGCGGCTGCAGTCGCTTTGGGGCGGCTACGGCGACCTGTGGCGCGCCGAGCTGGTGAAGGGTCGGGAAACGACGGCGGTAGTCGTGAAGAACGTCAGGCCGCCGCCGGACGACGGTAGCCTGTCGCACCGGCGCAAGCTGCGCTCGTATCGCATCGAGCAAGCCTTCTACGCGCGCTACGCCGGCAAGTGCGACGAAGCGTGCCGCGTGCCGCGCGCTGTCGCGACCAGCGCCGAGCCGTCGGCGTTCCTGAGCGTGCTCGAAGACCTGGACGCGGCGGGCTACGCGGAGCGCCGCTCGCGCCTCCACCCCGGCGAGATCTCGAGCGTTCTGTCGTGGCTCGCGGCCTTTCACGCGACCTTCCTGGGCGAGCCCGCAGAAGAGCTGTGGAAGGTTGGGACGTACTGGCACCTGGCGACACGGCCGGACGAGCTTGCGCGCATGAGGCACCCGGCGCTGCGCAAGGTCGCTGGAGCCATCGACGCTCGTCTCGGCGGCGCGAGCTTTCGCACGTTCGTGCACGGTGACGCGAAGCCCGAGAACGTCTGCTTTGGGCGCGACGGCCGCGTCGCCCTGGTCGACTTTCAGTACGTGGGCGGCGGCGTGGGCGTCAAAGACGTCGCCTACTTCCTGAGCGGCTGCCTGGCGTCGCGCGAATGCGCCGTGCTGGTGCCGCGTTATCTCGACGACTATTTCGGCGCGTTGCGGAGTGCGCTCGCTCCGCGGCTCCAGGCGCCCGAGCTCGCCGCGCTCGAGCGCGAATGGCGCGAGCTGTTTCCGCTGGCCTGGGTCGACTTCTACCGCTTCTTGCTGGGCTGGGCACCGGGCGCCTACGATCCGGATCCGTTCAGCGATGCGCTGGTCGAGCAGGTGCTGGCCGGTTGAGGCTCAGCCCGGAACGGCCGTGATCGGGTCTTTCGCTCGTGGAGTCGCGATCCCACCAGGGGTCATGGCCCCAAGGGTCTCGCAGTTCAGTAGGCGTCGACGTAGACCGTCAGGCTTCCAGTGTTGTCGCCGTAGTAGCCGATGCGGTCGTTCATCAAGAGCTCGAGCGTGCCGCTCGCTGGCGCGTAGACGAGGCCACCGAAGCCGATCGCGAAGTACGAGTCTCCCACCTTGCCGACCAGCGCGCCGAGATTGGCGCCTGACAGCGTGACCGGCTGCTCCTCGGGGTACGGCCGGCCAGAGATGCCCTCGGGACCCGAGCAGTCGACGTCGCTCGAACACCAGGTGCCCGAGGCGCTGAAGTTCAACATTTGACCGCTGCAGACCTGGTAACCCGTGCTCTCGGTGGAGGACGGGTAGGCCAAGATGGAGGTGCTGAAGCTCGTCGGGGTGCAGGTTGGCGGCAGCGGAGAGCCCTGGACGCAAAGCACCTGCATGAATTCTCCAGGGCTGCTCCAGCCGATGGCGCCGCTGTGGAAGTCGATGTTCCAGACGCCAGAGTCCGCGCTGGTCGAGCTCCAGGTCCGGCCGCACGAAGAGCTCAGAGCGGCGGGCGCAACGCAGCCCAGGTCGCCGCAACCGGTGCAGTAGTCACTCCAACAGGAGTTGTTGTAGCAGCTGGTCGACACCGAGCAGTCGCCGTCCGGACCCGATTCGTAGCAACCGATGACCAGGGTCCGGAGCTCGTCGATGTCCGCCAGCCGAAACGACTCGTACGACGACGTCGTCAACCCCGAGCAGTTCGACGCTGCGCTCTCGGCATCGATCGCCGTCCCGCCGTGCCGCCAGGTGAGCCCCGTGGTCGCGTCGTAATAATCGCTGACCTCCGT
>DATLIL010000166.1:0-22304 GCA_035539475.1 Polyangiaceae bacterium | reverse complement strand
CCTGGGCAGCGTGCGCGCAGCGCTCAACGAGAGCTTCGCCGCCCCCGGCGAGCCCATCAGCGACGGCGACACGCTCGCGCTCATCCCGCCCGTCTCTGGTGGCTAGGTTCGGCGGCCTGGCATAGACTTCGCACCGCTTGCCTCAGGTGTACCGGATCGGCGTGGATGAAAATGGGCTCGGCTCGCGGCTCGGTCCGCTGATCGTCACCGCCGTGCTCGCTCGCGCCAGCGAGGAGGGCGAGCTCACCCTGCGGCGCAAGCTGCCGAAGAGCCTGCGCACGTCGCTCGACGATTCCAAGCGCCTGGTCTCGCACAAAGACGTGAGCCTGGGCGAAGCCTGGGCGCGCGTTCTGGTCGGCGCCGGACCGAGCAACCCCGGCGAGCTCTTCGCGCGGCTGTCGCTCGAGGGCGTCGCCGAGCTGCAGCGCCCCTGTCCCGAGCACGTGAGCGCCCAGTGCTGGCACGTCCAGGGCGAGAGCTTTCAGGCGCCGGCCGCGCTGCTGAAGCGGGTCGAGCGCCATCGCGCAGCGCTGGCGAAGCGCGGCATCGAGATCGTGGCGGTGCAGAGCAGCGTGGTCTGCACCGAGCGGCTGAACCACGCGCGCGGCAAGGGCAAGAACCGCTTCGTCTCCGATTTGCACGCCATGGAGGCGCTGGTGCTCGCGCAGCGCAAGCTGGCGGGCGAAAACGTGCGCGCCATCTGCGGCAAGGTCGGCGGCATCGGAGAATACTCCAAGTTTTTCGGCCCACTCAGCGGCTGGCTGCACGCGGTGATCGAGGAGGGCCAGGCCAGGAGCAGCTATCGCTTCCCCACCATCGGCGACATCTGCTTCGTGCGCGACGCCGACCAGAGCGACGCCCTGGTGATGCTGGCGTCGCTGGTCGGTAAGTACGTGCGCGAGCTCTTCATGGGGCGCATCGCTCGCTACTACGGGGAGGACGACGAGGACACGCGGCCGAGCGGGTATCATGACCCGGTCACGGCGGGCTTCGTCGAGCGCAGCGCGCTGCTCAGGCGCCGGCGCAAGATCCCCGAGCGCTGCTTCGAGCGCGATCGCGAACCCATCGCGCCGTGACCGCGAGCGACAGGAACACCGAGCGCATCCTGGCAGGCCCGCTGGGAAGAGAGCTTGCCCGCTTCGGCACGCCGCTGGCCATCGGCATGGGGCTGCAGACGGCGTTCAACCTGGTCGACATGTACCTGATCGGGCAGCTCCAGCCCGAGGTGCGAGGCGCCGCCATCGGCGCGATCGGCATCTGCGATCAGCTGGCAGCGCTCGGCACCATCATCAGTTACGGCCTCAGCGTGGCGACCAGCGCCATGATCAGCCGGCGCCAGGGCCAGGGCGACCTCGAGGGCGTGCGCCGCGTGGCCTGGCAGTCGCTGCTCGTGGTGCTCCTGCTCTCGGCTGGCTTCGGCCTGGTCGGCGGCGCGGGCGCGCGCGTGCTGATGGTCGACATCGTCGGCGCCAAGGGCCAGGTCGCCGAGCTCGGCACGCAGTACCTGCGCGTGCTCATGGGCGGCAGCTTCACCATCTTTCTCTTGCTGCACCTGACCACGCTGATGCGCGCCCTCGGCAGCAGCAAGACACCCGTCACGCTGCTCGTCGTGGCCAACGTGCTCAACCTGGTGCTCGCGGTCCTGCTCATCTTCGGGCCCGGACCGGCGCCGCCGGTGTTCAGCTGGGGCCCGCCGCTGGCCGCTGCGCTGGGCCTGCCCAGGCTCGAGCTGCTCGGCGCCGCCTGGGCCACGCTGCTGGCCAGGCTCGTCGTGCTGCTGCCCCTGGTCGTGCTCCTGGTGCGGCGCTTCGACCTGTTCGGCAAGAACGGTCGCGAGCGACCTCGGGCCGAGGTGATGCGCGCCATCGTTCGCCTGGGCTGGCCGTCGAGCGCGCAGCTCGTGATGCGCATCGCCGCCATGCTGCTGACCCACTCGCTGGTGGCTCGGGCCTTCACCACCGAGCAGGATCAGACCGCGAGCACCGCGCTCGGCATCGTCTTCCGGCTCGAGACGATGGCGCTGTTCGTCGGGCTCGGTTGGGGCAGCGCCGCGCAGACCTTCGTCGGCCAGAACCTCGGCGCCGGCAACATCGAGCGCGCCAAGCTCTCCGGCTACTACGCCGCCGTCTTCAACGGCGTCATGATGGCGGCGCTGGCGGCCATCTACGGCGCCTTCGGCCGCGAGCTCGTCGCCTTTTTCGACGAGGAGGAGCGCGTCATCGACATCGCGCTCGGCTACTTCCGCTGGGTCGGGCCGACCTACGTCGGCCTCGGCGTGGGCATCGTGCTCGGCGCGGCCATGCAGGGCGCCGGCGCCACCCTGCAGGCCCTCCTCCTCGACGCAGCCGTGGTCTTCTTCTTCCAGATCCCGGCCAGCCTGTTCGTCGGCTTCGCTTCCGGCGTCAGCTACCAGCACATCTGGCTCGTGGTCGGCACGACCTACGTCGCGTTCGGCCTGATCTATTTCCTGGCCTACCGCCGCGGACGCTTCCTGCGCGCGGTAGCCGTCTGAGCTAGTCCTTTGCTCTACTCCAGCCGGCCCTGATCGCCTCGCGGAAACGCTCCCAGGTGCCGGGATTCTTGGTCTCCCACAGCGTCCTGGCGTTGCCCTCGACCTTGGTCCAGTCGTCGCCGGCCGTACCGAAGCGCAGGCGCTCTCCGTACTCGTACGCCGGCGCCAGCGACGCCAGGGTGAAGCCCGAGGACTCGAAGTTTTGCTTGAAGTGCTCGGCGTAGCGTGAAGCCTCGAAGCCCCGGGTCGCCGGGATCTCCGAGATCTGCACGTCGGTGTGGCGCAGCGTGTCGTGAACCTTCTCGACGCGCTCGGTCGTGTCCTTGTGTAGCCGGATCTCCTCGACCACACGCGCTTGCTTGGAAAATACGGGTTCTTCGCAGGTTGCCTTCAGCTCGATCGCGCGCTCGCGGAAGGCTTCGTCCTCCAGGCCAACGGAGCGATCGACGACGCGGCGCTCGACGGTAATGTGCTCCTCTCGAACCATCACGGTCTGGTCCACGGGCACGCTGGCCACGTGTGTCTCGATGCGCATGCCCCCGGCCTCGTACTCGCGTTTACCGACCCTGAGCTCCTCCTGGACGATCGGGATCACGAGGTCGTTCTCCACCAGCCGCTCGCGGATGCCCGTGCCTATTCCCGAGTTGCGGCGCATGATGGCGAGCGCCTCCGCCTCCTTCTGGTCCTCGACGACGACGGCCTCCAGGGTCTCTCCGCGCTTGATACCGTCGACGCACTGCGCGGCTTCGTCCCTTGCCAGGCCTATGTTTTCGAGCGCCCCCTGCATGCTGCTCGAGCTCTTGAGGTTGGCAGCGTCCAGCATGCGCAGCATGGGTGCGTTGGCTGCGAGCTGGCCGAGCCCGGGCAGATCCAGCAGGCTCATCGGCGTCGCGGTGTTCTCCCTCGTCGACGAGAGCATGCCGATCTGCTGCGGTGTCAGCCCCAGCGCTACGAACTCTCCCAGGGCGTGCTCGGCCGAGCCGTAGTCCTTGAAGAGTCCTACGACGGTTTTCATGGCTTGACTCCCTTCTTCATCTTGGATGCGCCGTTGCCGATCTCGGTGATCTTGACCTCGGTGTGACGGACGGAATCGCGCACGTGCTCGACGTGCTCGGTGCTGTCCTTCTTGAGCGTGACCTCTTCCACGACGCGGGCCCGCTTCTCGACCACTGCTTGCTCGGCCGTGGCGCGAAGCTCGACGACGCCGTCTTGCAGCCGCGCGTCGGCGTCGGCCAGGGTCAGCGGTTGGTCCACACGGCGGCGCTCGACCGTCACGTGCTCCTCCCTGAGTCGAACCTCCTGATCGAACGGTTTGCTCACGATCTTGCTCTCCACGTGCATGCCGCCAGCGTCGACTTCACGCTTCCCGACACGGATTTGCTCCTCGATCACGGGCACGATCAGGTCGCGCTCGGTCCGCATCACGTCGGTCTTGGGTGTTTCGCGGGTGGTGGCTGCGCTGGCCGCGAGCCGCTTGCGCTCGGCTTCGGCTTCGGCTTCGGCCTTGGCGGCAAAGCGCCGTCGTTCGGCCTCGACCGCCGCGCCGCGCTCGGCCGCCACCTTGCTGCTCACGCCCTGTAGCCTGAGCTCGTCCTCACCGATCATGACGTCGCGCGCCGCGTAGCGCTTGCCGTCGGCCAGGACGATCTGGGTGACGTGTTTGGTGTCGGTGTCGACGATGAGCTCGTCGACGGTGCCGAGCAGCTGCCCGTCGGGGTCACGCAGCGACCAGCCGCGAATGTCTTCCTTTTTGTGATCGAGCTTCCATTTGCGGAGCTCAGTCAGCGAATTTTGCATGGATCCCTCCTTCCGGTTCCTCGATTGGCCACGATTTTCAGGGTTTATCGACGCCCGTGGCTCACGGCCCAGTCGTGAACGTCACGCTGCGGTCCTGCTCGAAGCAGGACTCGTCGGACTCGCTGCAGGTGGCGGCGCTCACGACCGTGATGATCTGGCCAGAGCTCACGCCCAGCGACATCAGCTCATCGGCGATGGCGTCGGCCCGGGACTGCGCGAGCGTGTTGTAGCCCGCCAGCGTCTCCCTGGGATCGGCACGGCCCTCGAGCATGACCTTGTGCGAGGGGTTCTGCTTGAGGCAGTCGCCCAGCACGCGGATCTCGTCGTAGTCGTCCCTGCCCAGCACGCTGAGGTCCCGCTCGAAATAGATAGTCGAGGACCTGCACGCCGTGCCCATACCCGGGGCGGCGGCGAGCGGAGTCTGGGGCTGGGTGCTGGTCCCGATCGTCGGCGCGCTCATGCGGCTACGCCCGAAGGTCATGAAGGCGATCGCGACCACTGCGAGCACGGCGAGCAATGCGAGCGGAAGCCAGGCCGACTCGTACCACTTGCGCTCATGAACGCCGATCTCGTCGGCGCGGTGTCTTGCTGGGCCCCTGAAAGGGCTGTCTCTCATAACTTCCGCCATGACGCTCTCCTCCACCCACAAGCCGGTGCAGCACCCGTGCCACGCTGGCGTCTGTTCTCCCCACGCGAGCAGCCGACGGCGCCCCGCAACAACCCTTCCGGGTGGCGACGCAGGCGCGGGATTACCGCAGCTCGAGCGCACGCTGCTGCCACTGCGCACCCCGCCGCCGCCCGCTGCAGACGAAGGCACGCGGGCTCACACCCAAATCCGCGACAGCGCGCGAAGATGTGTCGAGGCGGATCGGCACATGACGGGCGCGGCCGGCTCGGCGCGTCGAAGGGGTCCGCCTTGCAACGTCTTCAGGCGAGGCGCGCGTTGCCGTTGCCAGATTGTTCCCCCAAAACCAGGCCTGATCACCGGCTTTCGGACCCGTGATATCCTCCCGGATCCATGTCAGCGGAGCACTACGATCTGTGTGTCATCGGCGCTGGTCCGGCGGGTGAGAAGGGCGCCGCACAGGCCGCTTACTTCGACAAGCGCGTGCTCGTGATCGAGCGGGAGTCCGAGCCGGGCGGCGCTGCCGTGCACACTGGAACCCTACCGTCCAAGACCCTGCGCGAGTCGGCGCTGTACCTCTCCGGCTACCGTGCCCGCGACCTGTACGGCATCGCCGTGGAGCTCGACTCACGCGCCACCATCCCGCGGCTGATGTCGCGCAAGAACGCGATCGCCCAGGCCGAGTCGCGCACCATCCGCCAGAATTTCGAGCGCCACCGCGTCAACTACGTGCGCGGGCAAGGCCGCTTCGTCGACCCTCACACCGTGAGCATCACCAACTCCGAGGGCTCGCGCGAGGTCACGGCCGACTACTTCTTGATCGCCACGGGCTCGAAGCCTCACCGCCCGGCCGACATCGATTTCTCGGACAACTGGATCCACGACAGCGACGAGATCTTGCTGATCAACGACATGCCCACGTCGATGACGATCCTGGGCGGCGGCGTGATCGGTTGTGAGTACGCCTGCATGTTCGCGGCGCTCGGCGTGGGCATCACGCTGGTCGACGCGCGGCCCGAGATCCTGCCCTTTCTCGACGCCGAGATCGTGCAGCGGCTGAAGGCCGCCATGCTGCGCATGAAGATCAAGCTCGTGCAGGGCCAGCGCTGGGGCAAGGTCGTGCGCAGCGCGACCGGCGTCAGCACCGCGCTGTCCGACGGCAGCACGCTGGAATCGGAGCAGCTCTTGTTCGCGGCGGGGCGCGTGGGCAACACCGCCGATCTCGGCCTCGAGAACGTCGGTCTGGCCCCGGACTCGCGCGGCTACCTTCCGGTCGACGACAAGTTTCGCACCAAGCAGCCGCACATCCTCGGCGCCGGCGACGTGATCGGTTTCCCCGCCCTCGCCTCCGTGTCGATGGAGCAGGGTCGCGTGGCCGTGTGTCACGCCTTCGGCTTCACCTACAAGCAGAACGTCGCCAAGACGATGCCGTACGGCATCTACACCATCCCCGAGGTCAGCTCCTTCGGCGAGACCGAAGAGAGCTGCAAGGAAAAGAAGATCGACTACGTCGTCGGCAGCGCCCTCTACGAGAACAACCCGCGCGGCAAGATCACCGGCGACCTCGAGGGCGTGACCAAGCTCGTGGTCGAGAAGAAGACGCGCAAGCTGCTCGGCGTGCACGTGATCGGCGAGCGCGCCAGCGAGCTCGTGCACATCGGGCAGGCAGTGATTCACTGCGGCGGCACGTGCGACGTCTTCATCGACATGGTCTTCAACTATCCGACGCTGGCCGACAGCTACAAGTACGCCGCCTACGAGTGCCTGAACGCGCTGTCCAAATCGCCGCCCTCGGGCGATTGATTTCCGGGTCGCGCGGGGCGCCTCGCTGATACGGGCGCGTCTTTGCAGGCACCGGGCGGCGTCAGGCTACGCCAGTCGGCACCTGCGGGCGCTGCAGCCGCGCACGCGCCGCGCTCGAACGGCCCGGAGTAGCGAAGGTCAGCGAGAACTCGGCCGCACTTCACTGCGCCTTCGTCGACGAGGCGCGCTTGCGCCTCCGCAACCCACCAGGCGCGCCGCGCTCGCCCGGGAAGACCCTCTCCATGTCGAAGCTCGTGTTACCCAGGTCTCATGATTGATCGGAAGTCCTGGCGGCGCGGCTGCCCCCACTCGAGCCCCCGCGGCGTACTGAAAATCTGGTGGGCCGCACGAAGCCGTCTGGGGTGCTCTTTGGTTCGGCGGAAAGGAGACAGGGGACGGCTTGTCAGGTTCGGACGTACGAATCTTACGGCGAAGTAACGGCTCAACCAGCGGATGCGGCCCAACGTCAGCCTATCGGTTTTGCCTGTCCGGGGTTTCACCGCCAGAAACGAGGTTGCCCCGCACGGGCCCGCGGAAATCCTCGTCGAAGAAGAGTCCGCGCCACCGACAGGGCGAGCCCTGTCTTGTTCTTGGCAGCGAGAAAGGGCCCCCGGCAGCGCACTCACGGCGATGAGAGAACCCAAGATGCGTGCGACTTCTGTGGGATCCTGAGACCTGGGTAACGCGTCTTGCGACGTAAGAGGGGTCACCGAGCGCGGTCGCTCGCGGATCAGCTACTCGCGCTGCGAACGCTTCACGCTTCTCGCTATGCAGTCAGTGCGAGTAACCTTTTCGGTATGCGTGGGCTGGTGATCCTGGCGGTGCTCGCTGGCGCTTGCGGCGGCGAAACGTCGAACCAGCCGGCGATGTCGCGCTGCGAGTTCCGCCTGGTCGACGACGGAACGCCGTATATCTGCGTGGAGACGGTGGTCGGCCACGACGATCCCGGGAGCTGCAACGCCGACGCGGCCGCCCGCTTCAGCTGGGTGGAGCTCAGTGCCGTGCCCGGCAGCGGGCCATGTCCGGATCGGGGCAAGGGTCGCGGTTGCCACTTTCCCCTGGGGCACGCCACGGTCTGGGGTTACAGCCCGGATGGCGTGGAGCACGCGGAGGGTCTGTGCCGCACGGTCGACCCGAGCGAGCCGGTCGATCCCTGACGCTTGCCGCCGGGCTGGAATCAGCGCTGCCCTGAGCGTCCGGCCCGCGAACCAGCTACGCCGTTTCAAGGCGCTGAAACGAATTCGACGAGGATCCGGCACAAAACACTCCTTGCGTCCGGGCCGGAGTCGGTAACGATCGGGGCACTTTCCACGGGTGGGGCTTTGTGGGCATGGAGCACCCTTTTTATGCGTCACGTTCCGCGATCCTCGTCGCTTTTTTCGCGCCTCACTCACCTCTTCCTACCTGTCGCTACCTCGGCGCTATTCGCAGCGGCCTGTAGCGGTCATCCCGAAGTCACCAACGGCGACTCGGACTTCGGCGTCGGCGGCAGCACCGCCGGTAATGCCAGCGGTGGTACCGCCGGGACCTCGCTGATCGGGTTCGGAGGCGATCAGGGCCAGGGCGGCGAGCCCGCAGTGTCGATCTGCGGCGACGGCGAGCTCGAGGGCGACGAGGAGTGTGACGACGGCAACGACGCGAGCGGCGACGGCTGTACTCGGGGCTGCGCACTCGAGGACGGCTTTCGCTGTCCCGTGCCCGGCGAGCCTTGCGAGGAGTGCGGCAACGGCGTCGCCGAGAGCTCGGAAGCGTGCGACGACGGCAACCGAGATGGTGCTGACGGTTGCTCTGCGGCCTGTGAGGTCGAGAGCGGCTTCGAGTGTCCGGTGCCGGGCAAGGCCTGCAACGCCTGCGGCAACGGCAAGCTCGAGGGCTTCGAGAGCTGCGACGACGGCAACGACGAGAGCGGCGACGGTTGCAGCGAGGACTGCAGCGCGATCGAGCTGGGCTACGACTGTCCGGTACCCGGCGACGCCTGCGAGCAATGCGGCGACGGCACGAAGCAGGAGCACGAGGCCTGCGACGACGGCAACCTCTACTCGGGCGACGGCTGTCTGTTCAACTGCAGCCTGATCGAGGAGGGCTACACCTGCCCGAGCGGGGGCGGACAGTGCCAGCGCTGCGGCAACGGACGGCAAGAAGGCACCGAGGCCTGCGACGACGGCAACCACGACGGCGGCGACGGCTGCAACGCAGACTGCAGCGACGTGGAGCCCGGCTACCTGTGCGTGGTCGCGGGACGCCCCTGCTACCAGTGCGGCAACGGCATCCAGGAAGGCTCATTTTCCGGCCCGCACGAGGAGTGTGACGACGGTAACGCCGAGACCGGCGACGGCTGCGACGCGAGCTGCGCGCTCGAGGGCGACGACTGGTCCTGTCCGGTGCCGGGTGAGCCGTGCGTGAACTGCGGCAACGGCAGCATCGAGGACGACGGTAACTTCATCAACGAGCAGTGCGACGACGGCAACCACGACGAGGGCGACGGTTGCTCCTCGTCGTGCCAGCTCGAGCCGGGTGCCCTGTGCAACGTCCCCGGCGAAGCCTGCGTGCTCTGCGGCGACGGCGACGTCGCTGCCGGGGAGAGCTGCGACGACGGCAACCGCTATGACCGCGACGGCTGCTCTTCGTCGTGTGCGACCGAGGCGGGCTGGAGCTGCCCGGGCAGCGGCGGTGCCTGCTACAAGTGCGGCAACGCCGTGCGCGAGGCCGGCACACCCGAGGCGTGTGACGACGGCAATACCGCTGACGGCGACGGCTGCTCGGCGACGTGCACCGTCGAGAGTGGCTACGTCTGCGTCGAGCTCCCCGGCAAGCTGCGCAGCACGTGCGACACCTGCGGCAACGGTCGCAAGCTGCTCGACGAGACCTGCGACGACGGCAACGCCGCGGGCGGCGACGGCTGCTCGGCGAGCTGCCAGCTCGAGGCCGGCTGGACCTGCCCCGAGCCGGGCGGCATCCCCTGCAACGACTGCGGCAACGGCAGCGTCGAGGGCCTGGAGGTGTGCGACGCCGGAGCCACGAACGGCAGCGGCTGCGCCGCGGATTGCCGCTCGATCGAGCCCAACTGGTACTGCGACTTCGCCGGCCAGCCCTGCACCGAGTGCGGCGACGGCAGCGTCGACGGGCACGAGGCGTGTGACGACGGCAACACGGCCTACGACGACGGCTGCCGCGGCGACTGCCGCGCGGTCGAGCCGGGCTGGATCTGCGACGGCGGCGGCTGCACCAAGTGCGGCAACGGCATCCTCGACGCCGGTGAGGAGTGCGACGACGGCAACGAGGCGAGCGGCGACGTTGCCGTCGTCGCAGGCCTCGGCGCCCTTGCGTACGCCGTTGCCGCAGATGTCGCAGACCGTCTTGTTCGGGTTGTTCGGGCTGGGACCGCAGGTGTACCCGGGCTCGGCGAGCTGCGCCATCGAGGGCGGCTGGTCGTGCCCGGCGGCGGGCGGAGAGTGCAACCTCTGCGGCGACGGTGAGCTCCAGGGCAGCGAGACCTGCGACGACGCGGGCGAGGCCGGCGGCTGCGCGAATGACTGCAAGAGCATCGACCCGAGCTGGTCGTGTCCGATCGTGGGCGAGCCCTGCGAGCAGTGCGGTGACAGCGTGCAGGACGCGCACGAGGCCTGCGACGACGGCAACACCACGAGCGGCGACGGCTGCCGCAACGACTGCAAGCAGGTGGAGCCGGGCTGGCTATGCACGGCGGGCTCGTGCTCGCGCTGCGGCAACGGCCTGATCGATGCCGGCGAGACCTGCGACGACGGCGAGTTCCCGGCCCAGGGCGGCGACGGCTGCTCGCAGAGCTGCCAGGAAGAGGGACTGCCCTTCAACTGCCTGATCCCCGGCCAGCCGTGCGTCGAGTGCGGCAACGGCCTGCTCGAGTCGGGCGAGAGCTGCGACGACGGCGGCGCGAGCGGCGGTGACGGCTGCGCGGCGGACTGCTCGGCGGTCGAGCCGGGCTGGGACTGCCCGCTGCCGAACGTCGCGTGCAACCTGTGCGGCGACGGCATCTTCCAGGGCGTCGAGAGCTGCGACGACATGAACACGACCGCCGGCGACGGCTGCAGCGCCTGCAAGCTGGAGCCCGGCTGGAGCTGCGAGCAGGGCGGCGGCTGTAGCTCCAACGGCTGCGGCGACGGTTTCGTGGCCGGCAGCGAGGAGTGCGACGACGACAACACGCTCAGCGGCGACGGTTGCAGCACGCTTTGTAAGATCGAGGACGGCTACGTCTGCCCGAGCGGCGGCGGGGCCTGCATCCTGACGTTCTGCGGCGACGGCATCGCCGGCGGCGACGAGCAGTGCGACGACGGCAACACCCAGAACGGCGACGGCTGCGACGCCGACTGCCTGATCGAGACCAGCTGCGGCGACGGTATCGTCGGCGGCAGCGAGGCCTGCGACGACGGCGCCAGCGCGGGCGGCGACGGCTGCAACGCGAGCTGCCAGTGGGAGCCGGGCAACGCCTGCACCGGCGACGCCCCCGACTACGACTGCGTGGGCACCAGCTGCGGCGACGGGCTGCGCGGCAACCTCGAGGCCTGCGACGACGGCAACGTCGTGAACGGCGACGGCTGCAGCTCGGCGTGCACGGTGGAGACCTTCCACGACTGCGACGGCGACGTCGGCGAGACCAGCGACTGCGACCAGGGCCTGCAGTGGGTCGCCGTGCGCATCTTCAACGTCTCGTTCGTCGCGCCGGAGGGGCTCGTCTACGATCCGTCGACGCGCTCGTTCGTGGGCTACAAATCGGGCAGCTCACAGCCGCCGCTCGAGCTCTGCCTCGACGGCACCATGATCCTGCATCCCGGCCACGCCAAGAGCGGGGTCTGCCCGCCGGGCAGCGAGCTCGGGTCGAACGCCTGCGAAGACATCTCGACCAGCGACCCCGAGGCGCGCACCTGGCCGTTCAGCACCGGCGTCGCGGGCGCCACCTACGATCCCTTCGACGGGACCTGGTTGTTCACGAACGGCTCCACGCTCTATCGCGTGGACGGCGTCGACGGCGGCAACAACGTGCTCGCCTCGGCCAGCCTGAGCGCCGACGGCATCGCCGTGGGCGAGGATGGCCGCCTGTACGTGGTGCGAAACTCGAACGACTCCGTCAATGTGTACGAACGCGACGACAGCAACATCGGTTTCGACCTGTCGAGCTCGGTCGGTTCGTGGATCGTCCCCACGGGCGGCGGCGACAAGCTGACCGACGACTTCGTCCTACCCGGCTTTGGCTGGATCGGCACGTTCACGGGCAACGGCGGCCCCGCCACCTTCCGCTTCTACGAGCCGGACTCGAGCGGCACGCCGACGCCCGTCGCTTCCTCGACGCTGCCGGGCGTTCTCGTCCCGGACCAGACCGTCTTCGGCGAGCCGGTGACGCCGTGGGGCCATTACCTGGGCAGCGCCGAAGCCGCGACCGACGGTTCCGGCTTCGTGATGTGCGCCACGAATCCTTCGGACCCCTGCTACCTGTTCGCGCTGGCCTGCGAGAGCAACGAGGACTGCGAGCGGCTGCCGGGGACCGAATGCCGCACGGTGGACGAGAACGGCAATCCGCTCGACGTCAGCTACTGCTGGGCTCCGGCCAAGGCACGCGACGACTTCGAGACCGTCCAGCCCGACACCGTCGACGAGGTCGTCCCGGTGCTCGACAACGACACCCGCGGTGAGGGCACCTGCTCCGACGGCCGCGTGGAGGTCATCTCGGTGACCGAGACGCTATACGGCGGCACCGTCACGATCGTGACCGACGATCCGGAGACGTGCGGCCTGGCCTCGTCGTGCGTGCTGTACACGCCGCCCGACGGCGCCTGCAACATCATCGACGAGTTCGACTACACCGCGCTGCTCGGCGGCGGCGCCGAAGACACGGCCACGGTGCACGTGACCGTCGGCTGCGGCTGCGGCAACGGCGAGCTCGACCCCGGCGAGGAGTGCGATCCGGGCATTGCCGGCACCACGAACTGCAGCGCCACCTGCGACCTCGTCACAGTCTGCGGCGATGGCAGCGTCGAGGGCAGCGAGGCCTGCGACGACGGCAACAACGCCTCCGGCGACGGTTGCTCCTGGGACTGCCGCCTCGAGGGCTGCGGCAACGGCAGCGTCGACCCCGGCGAGGAATGCGACGACGGCAACGTCGGCAACGGCGACGGTTGCCGCTCGAACTGCACCACCGAAGCCTGCGGCGACGGCGCCACCGACCCCCAAGAGCAGTGCGACGACGGCAACACCACGGACGGCGACGGTTGCTCGGCGGCGTGCAAGCAGCAGGCCGTTTGCGGCGACGGCGTGAAGAACGGCAACGAGGAGTGCGACGACGGCAATACCGTGGACGGCGACAGCTGCCACGGCGACTGCTCGCTACCGAGCTGCGGCGACGGCGTGACCGACCCGGGTGAGCAGTGCGACGATGGCAACAACGAGTCCAGCGACGGCTGCGCCTGGAACTGCCTGAGCGAGGGCTGTGGCAACGGCACCGTCGACGCGGGCGAGGTGTGCGACGACGGCAACACCGCAAGCGGCGACGGCTGCGGCACGAGCTGCCAGCTCGAGTTCTGCGGCAACTCCGTCACGGACCCGGGCGAGCAGTGCGACGACGGCAACGGCAACGACAGCGACGCCTGCCGTAACGATTGCACCGAGGTCCTGTGCGGCGACCTGATCCAGGATCCGGGCGAGGACTGCGACGACGGCAACATGTCGAGCGGCGACGGCTGCTCGGCGGACTGTGAGTCGGAGGCCATCTGCGGCGACTCGGTCGTGGATCTCGGCGAGGACTGCGACGACGGCAACAACGCCTCCGGCGACGGTTGCTCCTGGGACTGCCAGAGCGAAGGCTGCGGCAACGGTCTGCTCGAGATCGGCGAGGACTGCGACGACGGCAACACGTCGGACACCGACCAGTGCCGCAACGACTGCACCATCCCCGCTTGCGGCGACAACGTTCTCGACGCCTGGCGCGGCGAGCAGTGCGACGACGGGGACACCTCCAGCGGCGACGGCTGCAGCGCGTTCTGCACCACGGAGGCGATCTGCGGCAACGGCGCGGTCGAGCCCGGTGAGGACTGCGACGACGGCGGCACCGCGGCCGGCGACGGCTGCAGCGCGAGCTGCATCTGGGAGAGCTGCGGCGACGGCGTGGTGGACCCGGGCGAAGCGTGCGACCCGCTCGACGCCGCCACGGGCGACGAGTGCCGTCCCGACTGCACCGTGATCGCTTGCGGCGACGGCGTGTTCGATCCGGGCGAGCAGTGCGACGACGGTGACACCTCCAGCGGCGATGGGTGCTCGGCGACGTGCACGCTCGAGACCGCGTGCGGCAACGGCCTGCGCGAGGGCCAGGAGCAGTGCGACGACGGTGACAACACCAGCGGCGACGGCTGCTCCAGCAGCTGCCGCTGGGAGTACTGCGGCAACCACACGCTCGACGTCGGCGGGACGCTCCCCGAGCAGTGCGACGACGGCAACAACGTCTCCGGCGACGGTTGCTCCTCCACCTGCCAGTTCGAGCCGGTCTGCGGCGACGGCGACAAGGAAGGCAGCGAGCAGTGCGACGACGGCAACATGTCGAGCGGCGACGGCTGCAGCTCGGACTGCAAGCTCGAGGCCTACTGCGGCGACGGCAAGAAGGACGCCGGCGAAGAATGCGACGACGGCGACGACAACGGCACGGTGAACAGCACCTGCACCGTCAATTGCAAGTTGGAGATACCGAAGTGAGGTATGCTGGCGGGCGTTGTCGTCGCCGTACCTCCACGCGTTGACATGCTCGAAGTGCGGGGCCTCGCTCGACCCCGGCTCCGGCGCGCAGATCCTGGTCTGCCCTTACTGCCAGACGTCACACGTCTTTGCGCCGCCGCCCCCGCCGGCGGCGCAGAGACCGCGCACTCGTTCGTCGGTTCAGCTCGTCGCCATTGCTGCCGTGGCGCTGCTCGGAGTGGGCGGCGCCAGCGTGGCGTTCTTGCGGACGGGTGCCCCGCCGCCAGCGCCGCAGACGGTCGAGCCCCAGGCGACGTACGGCGTGGGTCAGGCGGTCGACATCTACTGGGGCAGCAAGTGGTGGCCGGGGCGCGTTCTGAAACTAGAAGGCGGCCACTATCGCATCACCTACGACGGCTGGTCGGAAAGCTGGGACGAATGGGTGGAGCCCGAACGTCTCAGGCCGCGCAGCGAGACGAAATGAAGTGGAGCGCAGAAGCTCGCCCAGCGCGTGAGCTCTGACTCGAAGTCTGCAGTGCTGGGGGAAAGCACTGTTCGATGCGCTTGCTTCAGGGAGCTAATTTTCCGGGCACACGGTGTCGTCGAGAAGTTTCTTGCTCCGAGTTGATCCTGGCGACGCCAAAAGGGACACAGAACCTTCGCAATTGAAGCCATCGCCTGCTCTCGGCCATTCGAGACAGAGCAAGAGAGATTTTCGCCATGCATCAACGTTCACTCCTTTTTGCCGCCGTCTGCCTGGTCGCGCTTTCCAGCGCTTGCTCCGAGTCCGCAGAGTCGCCGCCTCCGCCTGCCTCTCAGGGCGGCAGCAGCGGCAGCGCCGGCAGCGCCGGCAGCGGTGGACAGGCTGCAGGCGGAACGGGTGGAGCGTCCGGCTCCACGTCGGTTGCCGGTGGCGGTAGCGGCGGCAGCGCGAGCGGCGGCAGCGCGGGCACGGGCGGGAGTGGCGGCAGCGCCGGCAGCGTCGGTGGCGGAGGAACGGGCGGCAGCGGCGGCGCGATGTCTCCCGGCGAGATGGCCTACAACGACGCGCGCTGCTTCAAGTGCCACGGAACGATCGGCGAGGGCGTGGCGGCCGGCGTGGCGGATCCCATGCCCCTCGGTCCCGAGATCCAGCATCCGGTGCGACCGTACGCGGACTGGGTCGTGCGCAACGGAAGGGAGGACACCAGCGTCGGCTTCAAGCATCCGATGTTCGCGTTCGGAACGGCGGACGACACCAACAACGCAGACTGCGACGCGGTGTTCGAGCCGGAGGGCTGCGACATGTACGTGTCGGATGCCGATCTGCTGCTCATCTTCGACTACCTGGATACGCCTCCCCAACCCACCACTGGTGAGGGTCTCTACCTCGATTACTGCGGCAACTGTCACGGCGCCGACGGGCTGGGCGGGACGACCACGCGCGCCCTCACCGACGCGGCAGTGCTGGCCGAGCTCGTGGATACGACGCGAAACGGTACGCACCCGGGCGAGGAAGACAACCGCCCCGAGCACATGCCGCCGATGGATGCGACGATCCTGACCGACGCGGAGCTAGAGCTCATCTCCGACTACATCGAGCAGACCTTCGTGCAGTAGCCGGTGGCGACGAGTAACCCTGGGTAGTGAAGGAAGCGGGTGCGTCCCGCCTTCTAAGTAGTTGGCCACCCGCATGCCCACTACCCTGAAAAAGATCAGTGTAACCGCAAGCCTCCTGGCTCTCCTCGGCCTGACCGCTCCAGCCGCGGCTCAAGACGCGCAAACGGTCGAAGGTGAGCCAGGGTTTCGCTACCTGCTCTACCTGCCGCACGAGCACAGCGCGCTGAAGAAATGGCCGGTGCTCGTCTTCTTGCACGGCGGCGGAGAGAACGGCACCGACATCGATGCCATCCGCAATCACTCGTTGCCGGCGCTGGTGGAGCAGGAGAGCTGGGACTGGCCGTTCATCGTCGTCTCGCCTCAGCTCGAGGGCGGTCAGTGGAAAGAGCACGTCGACGACATGACGACCGTGCTCGATCGCGTCGAAACGGAGTTCGGCGGCGATCGCAACCGCACCTACGTCACGGGCCTGAGCTGGGGCGGCATGGGCAGCTGGGATTTTGGCGTGATGATGCCCGACCGCTTTGCCGCGCTGCTGCCGCTCTCCGCCAACGCTGCGCAGACGCCGCCGTGGGACGATCGCGCCAACGTGCTGACCAAGCCGGTCTTCATCGTGCACGGCACCATGGACACCGTCGTCGACGATCAGGGCGACATCGATCGCGTGGCGGATCTGGAGGGCGACGGCGCCGACTTCTTCGAGTTCGACTACACCATGGCCGATCAGGACAACGACGCCATCCCGGCCGAGGTCATGAACCATACCCAGGTGTTCGGGCACTTCATCGACTACTCGCACGACGTCTGGAATTCCGTTTACGGCAAGGTGGGCGGCACAGCGAAGACGGTGCCCTACGAGTGGCTGCTGCAGCAGTCGCTCGACGGCAGCCCATACGTCGATCCACGCGACGCACCGCTCGGCGGCAGCGGAGGAATGGCAGGCGGCGCCGGGAGTGGCGGCGGCGGCGCGGCAGGCATGGCGGGCAGCGGTGGAACGGGCGGCGCACCACTGGCGGGCAGCGGCGGCGTCGCGGGTAGCTCGATCGCTGGCAGCGCCGGGACGGCGGGCAGCGCGGGGACCGGCAGCGTCATGCAGAACGCCGCACCAACGCCGGCGCCGCCCAGTGAAGCAGGCTGCGGCTGCCGTACCGGCGCGAGCTCGGCGCGAGGTGCAGGGTTGCTCGGCCTCGCTCTGCTCGGATTGGGCCGCAGGCGCCGCAGAGCCCCGTAGGCGGGGTTGAATGCATTATTCGCGCGCTCGCGGAACTGGTACAAGCTCGAGTCCAGTCGCCCCGCCGAGAGCACGACCATGTCCATTCGCGTTGAAAGGCTTTCTGTTCCCGTTTCGGTGCTGGGTGAAGGCCCGCTCTGGTCGGACCGGGATCATTGCCTGTACTTCGTCGACATCGTCTCGCATCGGGTGCAGGCCTACTGGCCCGAGGACGGCGCCTACGAGTCCTGGCAGTTCGAGACCTTCACGGGCTCGCTGGCGGAGTGCCGGAGCGGCGGTCTGATCGTCGCGCTGGGAGACCGCATCGTGCGCTTCGATCCCAAGAAGGGCACGTCCGCGCTCGAGGATGTCGCCGTGCTCGAGCGCGATCGGCCGAAGAATCGTCTGAACGACGGCAAGGTCGACCCCTGGGGCCGCTTCTGGGTCGGCTCGATGCAGGCCGACGAGACCGCCAAGACCGGCCGACTCTGGTGCGTGAACGCCGACGGCACGGCCAGTCAGCATCGCGACGACATCGGCTGCAGCAATTCGCTGGCTTTCGACCGCGAGCGGCAGCGCATGTACTTCGCCGATTCGATGGCGGGGGTGATCGAGCAGGCCGCGCTGAGCGCCGACGCACCGGCGCCGCGGTTCGCGCCCTTCGCGCGTGCCGGCGTGGGCAGCCCCGACGGTAGCTGCACGGACGCCGAAGGATTTCTCTGGAACGGCGAGTGGGGCGGTTCGCGGCTGGTGCGCTACTCCCCTGACGGCGCGGTCGACCGCGTGCTGCAGGTCCCCGCCAGCAGACCGAGCTGCTGCACCTTTGGCGGCGAGGGCTACGAGACGCTGTTCGTGACCTCGGCCCGCTACAACATGACGGCCGAAGAACTCTCCAAAGAACCGCACGCGGGCTCGCTCTACGCCATCGAGCTCGACGACGTGCGTGGCCTGGCGGCGGACCTTTTTGCGCTGTGAAGATCACCCGCGTCGAACCCATCTTGATGTCGTGCCCGCTGCGCGAGCCGCTGCGGCTGCCGTTCTGGGGCGGTGAACGCACCATTCTCAAACGCGACGCCATGCTGATCCGCGTGACCACCGACACGGGGCTCCGCGGTTACGCGCCCGGGCCGGCGCACGAAGTCGCCGCGCAGCAGATCAAGGACGTGATCGCGCCCTTCCTCGACGGCAAGGACCCGCAGAAGTGGCAAGACTTTCGCTTCGAGGCCGACGAGTCCACGCAGAAGACGTACCACGCGGTAGAGGTCGCCGTGCTCGAGCTGCTCGCTCGCCACGAGGGCTGCCCGCTGTCCGAGCTCGTCGGCGGTCGCAAGCGTGACCGCATCAAGCTCTACGGCAGCGCCGGCATGTACCAGTCGTCCGAGGCCTACGCAGAGGAGGCCGCCGCCATCGCGGCGCAGGGCTTCTCGGCTTACAAGATGCGTCCGGGCTCGGGCCCCGAAGCGGATCTGCGCACCGTCGAGCTGATGCGCCAGGCCGTCGGTCCCGGCGTGGAGCTGATGATCGACGCGCACACCTGGTGGCGCATGGGCGACAGGAGCTACTCGCGGGACACCGTGCGGCAGCTGGCGAGCGACATGCGTGCTCACCGCCCGTACTGGCTGGAGGAGCCGTTCACGCCCGAGGACCACGACGCGTACCGCGCTCTCTGCAGCGCCGGGCTCCTGCCCATCGCCTCGGGCGAGCACGAGCAGCGCATCGAGGGTTTCTTCGACCTGATCGACACTCGCGCCGTCGATTTCGTGCAGATGGACGTGTTTTGCCAGGGCGGCCTGGCCATGGCGAAGCGCATTTTCGAGCGCTGCGGCGAGCGCGGCGGCCGCTTCGCCTTCCACAGCTGGGGCACCATGCTCGAGGTGCTGGCCGCTGCCCACGTCGGTGTGTGCTGGTCAGAGTCGATCATCGAGTGGCTGGAGTGCCCGGTTTACTCGGCAACGGGTCGCGCCGGCATGTACGACTTCGATCTGTCGGACGCGATCCTGCGCGAACGCCTGCCGATCGAGCAGGGCCAGCTGATCGTCCCCGACGGCCCCGGGCTCGGCATCGACGTCGACGAGAGCGTGATCGAGAAGTACCCGTTCATTCCGGGCCCGTGGTCGTTCTTCGAGCTGACGAGCCCGCGAGAGACCATCGCTGTCACCGGCGACCACAGCGTCAAGTGGCTGAGCGTCGATGCCGGCTCGCCGTAGCGCCCGCATCCTGGTGCTCGCTGCCGCGCTGACGGCTCCACGCGCCCTGGCGCTCGACTGCCATGCGACCGAGGCGCTCATCGTCGTCCCGGGCACTTACGACGCGGTCGCTCCGCGCAACACCCACGTCTTCGTCAGCTATCGCTACCGGACGCCGTTCGAGAACGTCGAGCTCGTCGAGCTCGAAAGCGCCAAACCGGTAGCGACGCGCGTGGTGAGCCAGGCTCGGGAGCCGCGCTCGCGCCAGCACATCGAGCTCGCGCCGCTCGCGCCGCTCGCAGCGGATCGGCGCTACGCCGTCATGGCCGACGGCGAAAAGGGGCGCCGAGAGCTGGCGACGTTCGCGGTGGCCAACGAGGTCGACCAGGAGCCCCCGCGCATGGGCCTGGTGCGCGAGGCCACTCACGTCGCTGGCGGCATGCAGGGCGGCCAGCACGCGCGCGTCGCCTTCGATGCGCTGGTCGATGATCACACGTCCGACGGCTCGCTGCGGCTGTTGCTCTGGGAGCAGCAAGCCGGACCGACTCCGCCAGCCGAGGGCTTGCACCTCGTCATGGACTTCAGGCCACCGCCCTCGCAAAGCTTCACGATCGCGCGCGGGGCCGATTGTGAGGAGGACAACTTCGACTTCCCCCAGGACTTCACGGCAAGGCGCTACCTGGTCGCGCTGGCGGACGCGGCGGGCAACGTCTCCGAAGCCCGGCCAGTGAACTTCAAGAAGGACGAGATGGTGCGCGGCGCGGCGACGACGCTGAGCGCGCTCCATCACGTCCCGGGCATTGGCCTCGTCCGGCGCGGAATGCTGATCACAGGCGCATCCACCGCCGTGGTCGTTCTGGCGCTGTCCTTGCTGCTACGAAGGCGGCGCCGCGCATGAAGAAGCTCTGGCTGCTCGTCTTGCTCGCGCCAGCCTGTTCGGTCGACCCGCTGCTCGAGCGCTGTGACGACGGTGACATCGCGTCGTGCGCGCAGGCCTGCGACTGGGGCGTCGCTGGCGACAACGGCTGTCTGTCGACCGGGAACCTCGCGCGCGAGGCACAGCCCGGCACGGCGTTTCACGGCGCCGCGCTCGCCTACTACGAGCGTGCCTGCCGCGGCGGGAACGCGAGCGGCTGCTATCGAGCCGCCGAGCGCCTGGCCGATTCTGGCGGCCCGCGGCACGAGGAGATGCTCGAGCTCGGCTGCGCGCTGCAAGAAAAGACGACACCCGAGCGAGACGACGAGCCCTGCTGCCTGCGTCTGGGGGAGCTCTCTCTCGTCGAACAGCCGGCAAAGGCCCGCAGCGCCTTCGAGCGCGCCTGCGCCGCCAGCAGCGACCGAGCCCACTGCTTCGTCGCTTTCGAGGAGCGGCTGCTGCTCGGCGAACGCCTGGAGGCGAGCTGCAAGTCGCGCGAGCTGGGCTCGGCGGCTCCGCGCTCGCTCACCGATCAGCGACTGATGGACTGCACGATGCTCGCCAGCCTGCTCGACGAGCGCGCACGTGAGAAGCTAGAAGACTCGGTTCGGGTCCGCCGCGGGCTGAAGCGTGAAGACTTCTCGCCGCACCTCGATGCCCGTGACCAACCGACGCGACCGCTGGTGAGCAAGGCGCCGCCGCTCGCTACGGCCCTCCCCGTCGCCGACGGCCCGCGGCCGCAGGTCGAGCTCTCGTACTACGACAACGAGCCCCGCAAGATGGACGTCGAGGGTGGGCTCGATTGGTTCCGCGTCCACGTCGTGCTGAAGACGGTGGTTCCTCGCTTGCAGGCCTGCGCCGCCACGAAGCTTCCTTCGTTCGAGACGAAGCCCGTCGAGCTCAAGCTGGAGCTCTTGATCGACAACGTCGGGGTCGTGCAGAAGGCCTTCGCCGTGGACCCCGAGAACCCCAACGGCTCGAGCACGGAGCTCGGGTATTGCATCGCCGACGCCGCGCGCGAGCTGCGTTTCGAGCCCGCGGACAAGCCCACCGCGCTGCGCCAGCGGCTGGTCGTGATCCCATCCAAGCGAAGATGAAAGGATGAACATGGCCCCCTGGGTCATGTTCCCCAACGCCGCCGCCGCGGTTTCTGCTGCGGCCGACTCCGGTTCGACTAACCCGCTCGATTCAGGAGGGCGCATGGCGTTCCGGCGTTCGAGAGCCAACTGCATCCGAATCGGGGCCCTGGTCACGGGGCTCTTCAGCGTCGTCGCCACGGCGAGCGCGACGCCGCCTGACATCAACCAGGAGCGCGAGCCGGTCCAGAACGCCACGGTCGACCTTCACGTTCGGAAGGCACCGGCGGAGAGGATCGAGGTGCTCGCTCGCGGGGGGAGCAAGCTCGAGCCGCTGCCCGACGCCGTCAAAGCCGAGTCCGGAGCGCTGCCGAACGTCAGCATTCCCCAGGGGACGTCGGTCATGATCCGCAAGACGGGCCCCGCGAGCCCGAACGTGGAACCGTTGCCGAGCGAGGAGAAGAGCGCCGACTCCGTGCTGGTCGAGAACGTGCCAGTGCCGGGCAACGAAGCGCTGCGCGAGATCCGGCAGTGGACCCTGGTGCTGCGCGCCTTGCGCACGCCGCTCGTCTGGAACGCCAAGGAACAGGGCTACACCACGGAGCTCCTGGTGCAGCTCTAGGAGCTCGGCACCACGACGGGCAGCAAACCCTCGAGCGCTTCGGGGCGATCCTGCTGGGCTCCTTCCTGGGCGCCTTCATTCGCGTCAGACCCAGGACCCAGGCACAGCGCTACGAGTTTCTGGCTGCCGCGGGCGTGGGTGTCGTGCTCGGTCTGGCCTCCTTCGCCGTGACCACGGCCGCGTTCAACCTGCCCGCCACGACCATCGCCACCGAGCTCGGTTGCTTCGTCGTCGCTGCGGGCATGGCCTACTGCGGTCGCGCCGCG